>CALRFM010000031.1 GCA_943356515.1 Patescibacteria group bacterium | reverse complement strand
TGGGGGTATCGGAGCGAATATGCAAATACCGCATGGCTCAAGTCAGAAGAAGTTGCAGATATTGTCAACACCCTATCTCTTGTGAAACGAGACTCAAGTACCGCAGAGAATTTGTATCAGCTCGACAAACCAAATCCAGCAGGAAAAGAAACATGGAGTGCCGATAAGGTAAAGCAAGAACTTCGTAGTAAGGGTGGGTCACCCATAGATCAAGTATCAAACATTTCTATTTCTGCAGATTTTAATTCAGGTAGATCTACAAGCATCACAATAAATGGCGAGAGCTTTTCAGCAGATGAATTTAAAGATAGATTTAATCTCCGCGCTCCCGCAAATATTCAGATCGTAGGCCCCCTTTTCAACGTAGAAAGAAAATAAGTTTTTTTAGGGGTTACCCCGTAAGGTATATAGTAATCGGGGTAACCCCTTTTACTATAAGATCAGCTTTCTTGTTTTGTTGATTGCTACCTGGGTAACAATCGAAGCCCCCAACACCACTCCAAAAAACCCCAACCACCCAAGCATTTGATAATCAATCACTTTTCGAAGTATTGTCACATACCAAAAATGAATAAAGAATAATGAGTATGAATGAGTGCTCATAAAATCAAAGCTCCTCTGAACTACTTGCGGAATTACACCTCGAGCATCGAAAAATAAATGGAGTTCATAGAGTAGTATTGTCCAAAATATGCCATAAGAAAGATAAAATATATTTGGCGGATACTTATTTTCAGTCAGAGTCAGTGTGTGATTTGCGCCAATAAGAACACCTCTCGATATACCATATGTTAGGGCGCTTAGCACAAGCATTACCCCTATCGTCTTTTTTGAAAATACCCCCTTTGCATAGAGCAGGGTGAAAATGAGATACACACACCAAGGAAGCCACATGATGTATCTAAACGGTAGGTCAATTGTGTTAGTGAGCAAGAAGACAGATGTGAGAACAGCCATACCACCAACTATTTTAAGCACAGGAGGGCGCTTTTGATATGCGTATTCTAAAAACGCAAAGAGAGGAATAAAAATTAAAAAGAGAACTACCAACCAACTCAAGTCGCGTCCTTGGAAGAATAAGAATTTTTTTATCACCCCACCAACTGACAAAGATGAAGGGTCGATAATATAAAGGGCGCTAAACAGAACCACCAAATATAGGTAGTACGGAATAATAAGCCGCTTTACCCGTTTAAGTGTCTGCCCCAGGCCAAGTGAATACGATCCTCGTTTGAAATATATAAATGCCGAACAGAATATGAATAAGGGAACAACAATATGGGTATAATCCCAGATAAAATACACAACAGGATTTGATAAGAAATATGCTGTTACATGAATCAAAATCATAAGGAGCGTCGCAAGTCCACGTAAAAAATCAATAGTAGTGTTCCTCTGTCTATTCATAGAGTAAAATAAAACAAGTAATCTCTTTACTTATTCTAACAGTAGTATGCCAAAGAAAAAGTCATCCGCCCTATTAAACTTCATATTATGGCCCGTGCGCATATTCTTTTTTTTACTTCGATTAGCGTTTCTAGTGGTTATAATACTTGTCATTTGGTTTTTACTTCAGATGTTTGGCGTATTTACGGTGAAAGTTCCGGTAAGTGGCGCGTCAATGCTTCCCACACTTCCTGAAAAGGGGCGCATTGCATTTCAGCGATATTTGTATCATCCTATGGTGCAAAGAATACTTCCTCAAAGTCTGGAGCGCGGCGACATAGTAGTATTTGAAAATGAAGAAACTCAAGCGGAGCTTCTGGCACAAGAAAAAGACGCAACGGGATTTGTAAAACGGGTTGTTGGGGTAAGCGGCGACAGGGTTGAGATTCGTGATGGATTCGTGTTTGTCAACGGCAACGTAGTAAGTGAACCTTATACCTATAAGGCACGCTCTACATTTGGAGGAAACGAAGTACAAGATTGTCAAGAAGTCCGTGTTCCAAAAGATAAGATATTTGTACTTGGTGATAATAGAAAAATAAGTATGGACTCTCGTCAGATAGGGCTCGTATCTATAGAAGATGTGCAGTTTTACATTCCCTATCAAAAACAACCAGATATATTTGGGCAGCAGTGGCGGGATGCATCAGCTGATTTTAATGCAGAGCATACTTCATTATTTAATACCAGTCAATTTGTTGATCTGTTAAACAAGGCGCGAAAAAAAAGAAATCTATCTACACTCAAGTACGAGCCATTACTGGAACAATCTGCTAAGCTTCGCGCACGCACTATGTTGGAGTATGATGAATTTGATTCAGAAGCACCAAAAAGTGGATACAATATGGAAGATGCCATGGCAGACGTGGGTTATTCCAACACGGTATTTGGAGAATTCCCGCTCACGGGGTACTATGACGCACAGGAACTTTTCGATGCGTTTATGGAACAACCAGGAGCAAAAGAATTTCTTTTTAACGAACATTATGAAGATATTGGCGTAAGTACGTTTGTCGGAGACTTGAATGGCTGTCCGGCACAAGTTGTGGTACAACATTTAGCAGGGTATGTGCCGCCCAATTATGGAAAGGCAGAGATAGCAGCTTGGAAAGATGGGCTCGTACGGTTGAGAGGTATTCAAGCAGGTTGGCAAAAGCTCTCAGAGTACGATGAATTTTATTCAGAACACAAAACGGATGTTGATAGAATCAACGAAATAATAGCTATCCGTATCCAAAGATTTGAAATAATTATCGTTCGATTGGATGCAAATGAGTGGATGACAAACGAAGAAAAGGCATGGGTAGAACAAGATGCCTCATTAGGAGAAGAACAAAATAGTATTGCCACGCGACTCAACACTAAAAACTAATTGACCTGTTCTAACTTATCTATAAGTTTCTGCATTACATTAACGTAGGTTTTCATATCTGCATTTGGTATTGCTGAAAGAACTTTTTCCAGAGATGTATGGAGGCGTTTTTCAATATCAATAACACGCTGTTTCCCCTTACTGGTTAATGCAACAATTTTTGCCCTTCTATCTTCTGGATCCGTTTTAATATCTAAGTATGCTTTGAGTTTAGGATCATTCATAAGTTCTGTTACAAATGGTGGTTCAACACCCATAGATTTAGAAATATCTACAAACCTGCACCCCTCTGGTTCTTTGTATATACTACCCAACAAACTCCAATCTAACGTAGAAAGATCGTATCGTTCTAAAATATGAGAGGTGTAACTTTTAACAAAGCGATTTGATTTTGCCTGCTGCAGAATAAGATCAAACGATTTGATATTTGTTGGTGCATTTACCAATTTATCAAAGGCTGATTTAAGCATATAAATAAGTTGTTAATTAACAAAACTAAAAACCAGTATACATGAAAAAGCGCGCCAATAAGGGCAGTACGGCATCTTTCTACATATCTCTTATGGTAAAGAGTTATGCGAGTCCCTTCTTGACTTTCTCCCACAAACGTAGAACAATATATATATGGCCCAACAATACGAATCGTCACCGCCTCTTGCTACGCTGCTATCTTCATCCATAAACCCACAAGTGGTATATAGTTGGAAGGCACCGCTTCGTGCATATAAAAAACGTAGTCGTCATGTGCTCCGGTTTTATTTAGCCGTAGCACTCCTTCTTTCTGTCATAATATTTTTCTTAGGAGATCGCATTCTCATCATCCCGATATGGGCAATTCTGTTCCTTTTTTATGTTCTTACCATCACGCCTCCGCCAGAAGTACAAAACAATATTACCAAATTCGGGCTCGAAACCGCTGGCATTACCCTCAGATGGGATGTGCTTTCTCATTTTTATTTTACCCAGCGATTTGGATTTATCGTGCTAACCGTTGTTTCAAAACCTCCTTATAATATGCACGCCTATTTGATTGTGCCCTCAGAAGACATTAAAAAACAGGTCATGAATATATTTTCTGAGCACATAGTATATAAAGAGAAGCCAGAATTAACTTATATAGACAGGCTCATTCACCTGCTTTCTTACCTTATGCCAGAAGACGATGATGAAGAAGTCCCGGTAAAGCTCAATATACATGGAGAGCACGACAGTAAATTATCTGAAGTTAAAGATACGCTTGAAGCATTGTTCCAAAAGAAGAAGGATCCATTTCCTTCACCCCCATCTTTCGTCCCCACACAAGAACCCCTTCATCAGTAGACACGAGCATTGCATCTTGTTCAATAGCAAGAATAATAAGTTCAAAGTCAGCCACACTATCGATAGTCCCCGTTCGAGTGGCATTACGGAATCTGTCTCGAAGTTTTGAAATATGTTTGCCGATAGCCATTTGAAATTCTTTATGAGCAAGTGCTTCTTTCCCCATAAACATACTTGCAGTAGAAACAAGCTCTTCCTCTGCTACCTTCATGCCACGGAATGCTCGCTGCCGGTACTCGTCTATTAATTGATGCAAAATATCTGAAGAGATTGAAAGCGCATGTGCGCTTGGAGACTTAATTGTTACAGAGCCCAAAAGTGCGGCAACATCTTTTTCTTGCGGATTATCAAAAAAACTTTGTATTTCTTCTCCAATTGAAGGAGGAACTAGCACTTCAATCTGCTCCTTTTCTTGAGCCTTAGTAAGCGCCTTTGTCATATTTTGCATAATAATGGCAGTAGAATCCCCGAGTCCCATGCGAGCCTCCATGTTAAAAAAGAGATTTGTGTCGATAACGTATTGTTTCATACCACTATTATAACAAGAAAAATGCGCAATCTTATTTGTGGCTTTGCCATAGAGCACATCTGTTTTTTTCGGGAAACCTGTATTTTTTTGGCGCCTCACAAAAGGATAAAAAATCATCGGCTACACATCTCTGACTACACATTATAAGCGTATCTGCTTTTTATATATTTCTCACACTATATTATTCATTCATCTGTGTTAAACGGTCTGCGTTTTCTATGTTTTGCAGTTTCATTATGGTTCTTTTACACAGTCTATACATTGAATATTGTTCAAAAAACTAGTATTTATGAGCGTTATTATTACGAGCTATTTGGCGGCAATAATGCCAGAATATATGATATACTTTGATATAATAAATAGACTTGCAATGCTACACCTAGTGGTATAGAGTTATTTAGCACACAAGATATGAAATGCTTATTTTGCCAATTCAACAACACAGATGTCATAGAAACACGTGTTTCTGAGAATAGAGCGACAATTCGCAGAAGGCGTTCATGTCCCAAGTGCAAGAAACGATATACAACATACGAACGAGTAGAAGAACTACCGATACTCGTAATCAAGCGCGATGATAGACGAGAACGATTTGATAGAGAAAAACTGCTCCGCGGAATATTGAAAGCAGTAGGGAAAACAACCGTAACCGCAGATCAAGTAGAGGAGATAGTAACCAATATTGAAAGTGAAGTAACAAGAAAAGGAAACACAGAGATACCAAGTACAGAAATAGGTGACATCATAGCAGGTGCACTTAAAAATATAGACAAGGTGGCATATATACGTTTTGCCTCAGTGTTTAAACGATTTGTTGATGTAGAGGAATTTGAAAAAGAATTGCGTAGATTGTCTTAAGAAAGAACATTATTAATTAATTTATTCAACCATATGAAATTGCAAGGAGTTTCACAAAAAGTATTTTTAGATCGTTATTCACAAAAAACGAAAGAGGGCGAGCCTATGGAGAAGACCCCAGATGAAATGTGGGCTCGAATAGCCAAGGCTGTGGCCCAAGTGGAAGCCCCAAAACTTCGTGCAACCTGGACAAAGAAATTTAATGATGCTATGGAAGGGTTTAAATATGTCCCCGGCGGGAGAATTCTTGCAGGTGCAGGAACTGGGTATGCAGTAACTTATTATAATTGTTTCGTTATTCCTTCTCCTCAAGACTCTCGTGGTGGCATACTTCAGTCACTGGGTGAAATGATAGAGATCATGGCTCGTGGCGGGGGAGTAGGTATAAATATGTCTACACTGAGGCCTCGCGGCGCTCGTGTAGAAAAAGTAAATGGATTTTCTTCGGGGCCTTGTAATTGGGCAGAAATATTCTCACTTGCAACCAAAGACATCATTCAACAAGGGGGAACACGACGAGGCGCTTTGATGCTTATGCTTTGGGACTGGCATCCAGATATTGAAGAGTTTATAACTGTTAAAAAAGATCTCGCACGTATAAATGGTGCGAATTTATCACTTTGTATATCCGATTCCTTTATGGAAGCAGTTAAAAAAGATGAAGATTGGCCACTTATTTTCCCTGACAAAAATGATCCAGAATACGACAAATTATGGGACGGCGATATAGAAGGTTGGAAAGCCCGCGGAAAGAGAATAAAAGTACATAAAGTTGTGAAGGCCCGCAAGATGTGGGACTTAATTGCAGAAGCTGCATGGAATTCAGCAGAACCGGGCATAGTATTTATGGAGCGCTACAACAAGATGCACAACAATTATTATTGGAATAAAATAATATGTGTTAATCCATGCGGAGAAGAAGGATTGCCAGGATGGGGTGTATGTAATTTGGGCTCACTAAATTTAACCGCATTTGTAGAAGGACATACGGTAGATAACGCAGGAACATTTGATTTTGATGGGTTAAAAAAAACAGTTCATACTGCAGTAAGGTTTCAAGACAATGTAGTAGCTATGGACCCGTATGTGTTTCCTGGTATTCGGAAAACTCAGCTCGAAGGCGAGCGCAGAATTGGACTCGGAACTATGGGTTTGGGCGATACGCTCATTAAACTCCATATACGATATGGCTCAAAAGAATCACTCGAATTTATAGAAAAAGTATATAAACTCATTGCGTATGAAGCCTATAGAGCTTCAGTTGATTTAGCCCAAGAGAAGGGAGCTTTCCCAAAGTTCAACGGCCCTAAATTTGTTAAAAGCGGATTCATGCAGACAATGCCAGAAGATATACAACAAGACGTACGTAAAAAAGGCATACGTAACTCAGTGCTCCTCATGCAAGCCCCAACGGGGTCTACATCTCTTATGGTCAACACGACATCAGGCATAGAACCGGTGTATGAGTTTGAATATACCAGACGTGACCGGTTAGGTGTGCATGCTATTCGACATCATTTATATGACGAATGGTACGCCAAGTATGGTAAAGAACTAGAAAAGGGCACTATAGAGCGCCCCGATTGGTTTGTGTCAGCCAATGACTTGTCGCCAGAAGATCATGTGTTGGTGCAGGCTGTCATACAGAAATATGTCGATGCATCAATATCTAAAACGGTAAATGCGCCCAAGAGTCACACCATAGAAGATGTAAAGAGACTTTACACTATGGCCTATGACCAAGGACTCAAAGGGATAGCATACATGCGTGAGGGTTCCAGGCAAGGCGTGCTTGAACGCAAAACAGAGGATGTCGTTTATTTACCAGCCATAAAGCCACGACCAATGGTAGTACACGGGGCAACTTACAAAATCGATACCCCAGTAGGACGAGCCTACATTACAGTAAATACCAACGGAGGCAATGAGCCACATGAGGTATTTATCACTATTGGAAAAGCAGGCACCGATGTATTTGCCATGGCTGAAGGATTAGGACGCATGATATCTATGTACTTTCGCTCAACCAATCACTTAAGATCTGAAGAGCGGATACAAAATGTCATCAAAGCACTCTCTGGTATAGGTGGCGGCCGTTCTATGGGCTTTGGCAAAGAGCGAATACGAAGTCTTCCTGATGCAGTAGCTAAAGTGCTTCAGATGCATTTTGAATATTTGAACAAACAATCTATCCAAACAAATGGAAATGGCAAAGCGCAAGAAGTAGAGCTTATAAGCTCCATGGAGCAGCCAACACTCCTTGATGCGCCACAACCAAGCTCGAAACACTTTGACTTATGTAAAGAATGCGGACAAGCACTTCTTGCCAGGGAAGAGGGTTGTGCAAAGTGCTACGGATGCGGCTATGCAGAGTGCTAAATTAGTCATCAGTCGTCAGCTCTTAGCCAACAGCTCTTCATGAATCCCGCTACTTAAGCGCCTTCAGTAGAAAAATGCGGAGCTTAAATATCCAGCTTTCTGCAAACGATTCGAGCTGTTTATCTGCAGAAACTACTACATCGTATGACGTATTTACTACAGCCAGAGGTTTTGCTGTGGTTTTCTCTAAACTCGCGACAACTTCTTGTTTGCTTGGCAGGTCAGGCATAATATCCACATTGAGCGGCTCATTTGTGACTGTTGGTTCTTGTGGATTTATGCCAATGGGTTGGTTTCCAGAAGGAGCGGCTATTGGCGCAGCATTAGTTGGAACATTTGTGGGCGCATTTGGAACGGGCGTATTGGTTGGGGGCGGCGTATTAGTAGGTTGATTGGGAGCAGTAGTATGGGTAGGGTTTGGTGGTACTGGGGTATTGGTGGGTTGTCGGGGAATTGAGGTATTTGTGGGAATAGGGGTGTTGGTTGCCTGCGGTGGGTTGGTTGGTTGTTGTCCTCCTGGTAAGTTGGGAGGAAGACCCCAAATAGGAGTAAGATGATTGTTATCTGGTCCTTTCACACACCCATAACTCGTCCAGCCATCTGGCAGGCGCCAATACTTACCACAGTCTCCATTTCCTCCAGCGCCTTCACACAAAGAAGGATGGCAAAACCACCTTTCCATAAAACAAGCGTAGCGATCATCTTTGTATTGGTATACGTCAAAACAACTATCAGGCTGCTTGATCGAACAAAAATATTTTTGGACCTCAATATCAGGTGGCCACCCAAAATTGATATTTTTACAAACTTGATCATAGCGATCACTATCTAGTTTATTGTCAGGTGTTTTTGGTTTTCCCGAACAACCATCAGGATAACAATTATTTGGGTCAGTACAATTACATTTTGCTGGTGTGTTAGCAGCAGCTTGAGTCGAAGTTGAAATACTCGTAGTCAAGGTGGTTTGCGAAGTGAATATTACTAAACCTGCAGCAAGAAGAACAAAAACAATAAGACCGGCAAGTTGTAATTTACTCGAGATTTTCATGGGTAGACGATTATAATACTATAACATATGTCTATTACAACCAAAACTGGAGACGATGGCACTACAGCTCTTTTTGGCAACAAGAGATTGTCCAAATCCCACCCACAAATAGAAGCGTATGGCATGGTCGATGAAGCGACAAGTTTTATTGGCTTGGTATTTGAGCATGTATCAAAGCAAGATAAAGTTCATCTCACCACGGTTCAAAAGACTCTTTATAGTATTATGGCGGAACTTTCCGGCGCAAATGTCGATTCGTCACTCATTGAATCAGCTACAACTGTCATTGAAAAGGAAATCGCATCACTTGAAGCGTCACTTCCCAAGATTACCAGATTTATTCTTCCCCAAGGCAGCAGGGAAGCAGCTCACATACACATCGCGCGCTCTGTAACGCGCACAGCAGAGCGCGCCATAGTGCGATTTACTGAGATGAATGCTACGAAAGACAATACCCAAAAAAGCATTGTTATTTATATAAATCGACTATCAGACTATCTCTTTCTTCTTGCGCGGAAATACTCAAACGAAGAAGTGTCTACATAAGAAGCTTTACAAAAGGAAGGTTAACGGCTTTTACGAGTTTTTTATCTGCAGTAATTAAATCGCAGTCAAGTGATTTGGCTAAAGCAACGTAGGTCGCATCATAGAATGAAATAGAGTAGGAATCAAACAGATGATATGTTTCAGTAATAATTTCATCCGATAAGGGAATTATACGAATATCTAAATTTTTAATAAACGTTAGGAGTTGAGGTGGACGCTTATTTGTCAATCGTGCAAGAGTATTGTGCAGCTCGTAGTCGAGTAGTGATGGGGCGTATATA
>CALRFM010000030.1 GCA_943356515.1 Patescibacteria group bacterium | reverse complement strand
GGAACAGTTTTGTTGTTGAACTTCTTACTGAATATGAAAGTGGTATTATGGAACAACCCGAGAATGTGAAAGCGGTAGAAATAGATGCGCTTTTGGGAGGGCTACCACGAGATGGATTTCCCACTCGAACTGAATATTTTATAGAAGGTACCGAGCCTACAGAAACGTCACCTTATTACAAAACATTCAAACTTTCCAAATCAAACGGAAAAATTGCAAATGATATTGAGCTTACGTCTGGTAATTATGAAGAGAAGTCATTCATTTATATTCAAGAGCAAGACCCCGTGTCTCTTGATGACAAAAATCGCTGGCAAGAGGCTATAGACGCATGGGCCAAAGAACAAGATGATGAGCGTTATAACTACCCCACAGAAACCTCTGACTCATCAAGTGATGAAGTTGTTGTATCGATAAAATCCCCTTCCAATGAATCACGAGTAGATTCAAATGATATTGAAGTACGAGCCAAAATAGCTTCTAACGAACCTATTAAAGAAACTAAGATATGGATAAATGGTGACGAAAAAAAATCGTTTTCTGGAGATACCAATGAAGTCACAGAAACATTTAAACTAACAAACGGTAAGTACGAAATTAAAGTGAAAGCTACCAATGAGAAGGGGAAATCGAGTGAATCTACGATTAAAATTGGTGTTAATGAAGATTGGAAATGATCTAAAGCTTCTTCAAGTATTTTTCATCATCCCACAGTGATTTTACTATTACTACAATAACACCTATCATTTGCCCGAAAACCGATACGGCAAAAATATTCAGCTGATAATTGTCCAGAAGCGTGAAATCGCGCATTTCAGTAAATATACGCATTCCTGTTTGAGTTATTACGATAAAAGCGAGTAATCCAAAAGAAAGATATGTCAGTCCCAGTACGTGCCGAAGCATCTCTTTGCGGTTATCTCTCCGTTCATCCATGAGATTACTTAGTATTTGCTGATTTGATGGTGAATGCTTCGAAGGTAATTCATCAACGACGACTGTTTCATTGATGTACGTCTTGATCATTGATTTGCTTTGATCCATTTTATCCTATTTTCTATAACTGGTTTTGATACACCAAAATACTCTGCTGCGACATCAAGATTCCCCTTTGAGAGGGCAAGAATTGAACGTAGTTTTTCCTCAGGGACAAGTAAACTTGCTGCAAAGTAATTTGCCTCAGTTTCTTCACGTGTCTCTTCATCATCGATTGAATAATCTACTGTGTCTACTCGGAATTTTCTCTTCTTATCTCGATGTAAGATATAATGACCGAGTTCATGTGCAAGTGTGAACTTTTTCCGTGCCGCTGGGCGTTCTTTATTAAGGAATATTTTCGGACTCTCCGTCGATTTTTTGGGATATTCCAAGAAGCCGTTAATGTTGTCGTGCTTTATAAATTTTGATTCAAAAACTTCGACACCCAGTGCTTTTGCAAGCTCAACAAGATTCCCCTCAGGAAATGATAAACCTGTCTTCATACGAAGGTTCTCAATCATTGTATCGATTCGTTGTTGATCGTCTTTGGTAAGATATGCCATACAGTAATTATACCAGTCGCTTTTTTGATCATGTAAATGCATGTGAAATAATTAAGTGCATGGGGATGTGTGGAGTGAGTAAAAGTTCAGGGTCTTTGACAAAACTGTATCATATAGTGTCATGTCATCCTGAACTCGTTTCAGGATCTTATTGTTGAGATGCTGAAATAAATTCAGCATGACAAATGTTGTGTCAAGAAGAGTGAACTCTTACTAGATTGAGGTTAAGTTGCAATAAGTCAACTTTTTACTCTATAATCAATCGAGATAAGAACAGTATTTTATAAAACTATGAAATCAAAAAACAAAGCTATTCTCTATGTAATAATTTGTGTAATCCTTTGGGCTCTTATTCCTGTTGTCTCAAAATTGGGACAAGTGGATTTAGATAATCACCAGTTTTTATTCTGGTCCAGTCTTGTTTCCTTTTTAGCACTACTCACTTCTACATTAGTTACAAAGAAAGCAAAGTTTTTTCAAAAATATAACCTGAAAGATTGGGTTAAAGCAGTACTTTTAGGATTTACTGGGACTTACCTTTACTATATTTTGCTTTACTTTGGATACGCAAATGCACAAGGTATTGAAATCTTAGTACTCCAGTACAGTTGGCCTATTTTTATAGTTTTATTATCAAGATTAATCTTAAACGAAAAACTAAATTCTAAAAAAATACTTTCTTTATTATTTGGGTTTTTAGGAGTTATCCTTGTACTAACAAAAGGCAACATTACTCAAATCCACTTAGACAATTACTATATTGATATTTTGGTTCTACTTGCTGGGCTAACTTTTGCTATCTTTTCTGTTTATAGTAAGAAAGTACATCTTGAGCCTTATACAATGACCACAATATATTTTCTAACAGCGACCATAGCCTCATTTATTTCGATGTTTTGGTTTTCGAACTTTGTTTTCCCAACAACACAAACCTTAATTCCAATTTTAGTAAATGGATTACTGGTCAATGGTTTCTCATATATTTTTTGGGTTAAAGCATTAAAGGAATCAGAGGCATCTTTTATTGCTCCATTTGTTTTTTTAACACCAATCCTAGGTGCATTATATCTAATTATGTTTTTTCATGAACCTATGTTACCTGTTTATATAATTGGATTAGTTGCTGTTATTGCAGGAGGACTTTTAAATAAATAGTTGAGTACTGCATAAAGCAATTTCTGGTAGAATAGTAAGAACTTAATTAAAATATAAATACTATGGCAACAATTGAGGATTTCGACAAACTAGATATTCGAGTTGGTAAAATCACTTTGGTTGAAGATTTTCCTGAAGCAAGGAAACCTTCTTACAAACTAACAATAGATTTTGGAGATGAAATTGGAATCAAACACTCTAGTGCTCAGCTTGTCAAAAATTATTCAAAAGAAGATTTAGTAGGAAAGATGGTTTTAGGTGTAGTTAACTTCCCACCAAGACAAATTGGTCCTTTTATTTCAGAATCATTAACTTTAGGTGTTCCTGACGAAAATCATGATTGTATATTAATCACTCCAAATAAAGAAAATGCAATTGTCGGAAGCAAACTATACTGAACATAAAAAAATCCGCAGCTATCTTTCACTACCCACGGATTAGTCTTAGCTCACTTTAGTATCGGAATAAATTAAATAAGAGCTTTGAGTATTTTTTCGAGCTCTTTTTTGGCTATCTCTTCAGAGATATTTTCCTTTCGGGATGTGAAGTAAAAACGCAGTGAGATGTTATTTTGATATGATCCAATATAGGTAATTCGTTGCAAATGTGATGATGTTTTGAGCGCCGTTGTTTCGATATCCTTGTAAGAGCTACCTTGTGGTTCTATGGTGGCATCAAGTTTTACCACTGCATAATGATTGGGCTCTGTATAGTGGCCTATTGCTGTATATTGATTGGCAATAAAATCAAATGTAATTTCAGAAACGTAAACCGAATCAGATAGATCCATGTTTTGTACAATGTGAGCATTAAGCTTTCCCATTATGCCAACTTGTTTACCGTTATGAAGTATTACCGCCGACTCCCCTCCCGCCAACATATCATCTTTACCTGGTATGATTTGGTAGTCAGTTATCTTCAAATCTTCAAAAAGTGAAGTGATAACACCTTTAATATCTGCAAAATCAGTATTCGTTGCAATACTCAGTTTGTAATCTTCCCCAGGTAAATCATCTTTGCGTGGAACGTATGTTTTTGCAATTTCAAAGAATCTCAGCATATCTCGCTTGCCAGTATTTTCTTTAATATTTTTCACCAAAGAAGGGATGAGTGATATTCTCATATACTCTATTTCTTGAGATATAGTATTGGCCAACTTGAGATGATCTTTTAGTACCATTCCCATGGATTCAATAAGATTCTTAGAAATCATGGAATAGTTCATACATTCATGAAGTCCGATATGTTTAAGAAAATATTTTGCTTTATATTGGACCGCAAACAGATGTTCTATCTCAGGAGGTTGTTTGATAAATACCAATGGTGATATGTTGTTTGGTAAGTTGTGGTAACCATATATGCGTGCAATTTCTTCAACAATATCTTCTTTGATTTTGATATCGTCAACTCGTGAAGTTGGTATAGTAATATCAAAATATACGCCATCAGGATAGGCTATTTCAGGGTTTTCATGACGGTTTGCTTTAAAGCCTAAGTGAGACAATATAGATATAATTTCCTCTTCATCTACAATGATACCCATGATTCTATGAATATCTTTGAGGTAAACTTTTATAGTTGTTTCTGTACGTGGGCTTGGGTAGATATCTAGATATTTACTGGTTACTTGGCCGTGAGCTACTTCTTGAAATAATTCAATACCACGAAGGAATGCGGTAAATGCTCGCTCTGGATCTGGACCTTTTTCATTCAAAGATGCAGCATCGGTACGAATTCCGAGTGACATAGAAGAGTGACGCATCTTTACTGGATTGTTATTTTCTATAAAAAAGAGAATGTTTTTAGTTGAATCCACTACAATGCTATTGCTGGTTCCGATTATGCCGGGAAGGTCGATTATTGTTCCGTTACCATCGTCTATGACACTATCTCCCCCGGGAAGTGCATATGTCTTATTCTCTAACGATGTTATCTTTTCACCCTTTTTAGATTCACGAATAATCATTTTCTTGGTAGGTATTCTATCGTAGTCAAACACATGACACGGATGCCCAGTCTCTAACATGACATAATTAGTTATATCTACTAGATTATTGAGTGAACGCATTCCTGAAAGCTCAAGACGTCGTTTAATATAATCTGGCGACTCCCCAATCTTTACATCAGTAAGTACAATTGCCAAGACTCTATTTGTTAAATTTGGTTGTGTAGAAACTTCGAGAGGAAAGGGATTTAAAGATACTTTTGGTGCTTTAGGGTTCAGCTCCCTTAATTTGGCCCTTTTGCCAAATCGTGGAAGTATGGCTTGCGCTTCTTGTGCGATTCCATATACACTTGCCATATCTACTCTATTTGATGTTACCTCAATATCGAAAACGAAATTTTTACCAACTTTTTCGACTGTCTCTACGCTTGGGCCACACAAGGATAAGTACTTTTGAAGCTCCTCTGGCGTAGCGTCTGTATCAAGATATTCAAGCAACCAATCGTATGATATTTTTATGTTCATATTAAAATTGTTCCAAAACTCGTATATCGCCGTCATAAAGTACGCGTACATTATTGAGTCCTACATTTGGCTTCATCATCATTACTCGTTCAATACCAAAACCAAATGCCCAACCCGTGTATATATCTGAATCTACGCCACCAGCCGCCAGAACATTGGGATGTATCATGCCGGTACCACCAAGCTCCAGCCATCCAGCTTTGCACAGTTTACATTTGACCTTTAGGTCATCCTGAGCGGACTTGTCCTGAGCGGTTCGACTATGTTCACCGTCGAAGGAGTCGAAGGATCTCTTAACATATCCAGTACCCTTGCATATATCACACGTTATATCTACTTCAAAAGAAGGTTCGGTGAATTGAAAGTGAAATGGTCGAAGTCGTGTCTCACGATCTTGCCCAAAATAAGCTTTTGCAAAATAATCTATGGTTCCTTTTAGATGAGTTATATTAATGCGAGTATCTATACACAATCCTTCAAACTGATGAAACATGGGCACATGCGAAGCGTCCCAGTTAGGTCGATATGTTTTACCGATATTGATCATACGCATGGGAGGCTTCCCCAGTCGCATCATCTCACGAATTTGTCCATTTGATGTATGGGGAGTGAGAACCATTTTGCCATATTTCTTATGAGGAGGATGTTTTACAAAAAAGGTTTCAAAGTCATCTCGTGCAGGGTGTTCGGGAGGCATATTGAGAGCTTCAAACGAAAAGAATTCCCAATCTATTTCGGGGTACGACATACGAATAAAGCCAATTTTTTCAAATATACCGCTGATTTCTTCTATTGCGTAGGTTACCGGGTGAAGACTTCCTTTCGTAAATTCTTTTCCAGGAAGTGTTACATCTATCTTTTTATCCCCCATTGTAGCTATGAGCCTCAAGCGTTTAGCCGAGAGCAGTGCAACTACCGACTGTTTTAATTCATTTACTTGCTTTCCATACTCTTTTTTTTCCTCTGAAGGTATAGACTTCATGTCTTCAAAAAGTGCGTTTATCTCACCATTTCTCCCAAGATATTTCGTATGAAGACTATCTAATTGGGCCAAAGAAGTAATTGCGGTAAGTGCCTTACCCAGTGTCTGGAGTATCGATTTGGTTATATTCATGTATTACCGTTATTTCTTCACTTCTTCTACTACTCTATCAAATACCTGAGGAAAGTCGAGGGCAAGTTGTGACAGAATTTTTCTGTCAACAGCTACCTTCTTTTCCTTGAGCGTGTGAATGAATAAACTGTATTTTATCTGATGATCTGTAAGAGCTGCACTTATGCGTGTGATCCAAAGTCTACGAATATCTCTCTTGCGAAGTTTACGACCTGCAAACGCATATTGTCCTGCATGAAGCACTGCCTGTTGGGCACTCTTAAATTGAGAGCTACGGGACATCCAATACCCTTTGGCAAGATCTAATACCTTTCTGTGTCTATTTATTGAAGCGGGACCGCCTTTTACTCGTGTCATATTAAGCCTTTCCTAATAGTTTTTTAATTTTTCGAGCGAATTTTCCTAATAGTAATTTAGGTTGATTTAATCTTCGAAGTTGACTTTTACTTTTATTCGATACTAAGTGTCGAATATGGTGAGATCTATGCATGACCTTACCAGTTGCAGTTATTTTAAATCGTTTTGATGCGCCTTTATGTGTTTTCTGTTTATTTTTCATATTATTTCTTTCTTGAAACTACCGTTCGTACCACTCTTCCTTCAAAGCGCGGCTCTTTTGCAAGATTTATTTCTCCGAGACCTGCAAGAAACTCTTTTATCAAATTCATTGCCATATCTCTTTTTGCTATTTCTCTTCCTTTTAAGCCTAAATTTAATCGTACTTGATGTCCGTCATCAAGAAAATCTTTTGTCTTATTACTCAAGCGCTCTTTATCTGCTGGTCCAATAAAGAGTGATAGTTTAATATCTTTTACGGTGCTTTTCTTCGCACCCTTTCTTGCTTCTTTACTCTTTTTCTCTTCTTCGTACAAAAATTTCTTAAAATCAGTTATTTTAGCTACAGGTGGTTTAGCATTAGGAGCGATAAGAATAAGGTCAAGATCTGCATCTTGCGCATGACGCATTGCCTCAGATCGAGTTATTACTCCTATCAGATTACCTTCATGATCTATTACTCGAAGTTGCTCAGCAGTTATTCTGAGATTCGTAATATAATACTTTCCGGTTTTGTTGGTCCTATTACTAAAATACCTACTTTGCCTCAATGGTTATTGAAATTAAAAACATACCGTATTAAACGGATAACGGTTATTATAGCTGTTGCACTCCCTATTTTCAAGAAGTAATGCTAAATCTTCAATTTTATTTCGTTTTGTACCTTTTGAATACATGCTTCCACGCTCAAATTTTGCGTACTTCCATCTCTCATGCGTACATTTACTTCACCACTTTCTACCTCTTTGTCTCCCAGAATAAGCATGTAATTTACCTTACTCTGCTGTGCATTACGTATTTTCTTCTGCATCGACAATGCTTTGTCGTCTAATTCAAAACGCACATTAATATCTTGTAATTTGGTTGCAATAGCTTGAGCTGCTTGCCTGTGGCGCTCTGCAATAGGGATGATTGTTACTTGTTCTGGGGAGAGCCATAAGGGGAAGGCACCGGCATAATGTTCCATTAAAATGCCAATAAAGCGTTCTATTGAACCCATTATTGTTCGATGTATTATTACTGGTCGATGTTGATTTCCATCGTCACCGACATAATGTAAATCAAAAACTTCTGGCATCTGGAAATCGAGTTGAATGGTGCCACATTGCCATGTTCTGCCTAGAGAATCCTCAAGTTGATAATCGATTTTTGGACCATAAAATGCACCATCTTTTTCTTTCAAAAGAAGAGGAACGCCTTGCTCTTTAATAGCATTTTTTAAGCTTTCTTCAGCTGCATTCCAAATGGTTAGGTCACCCATATAATCGTCTGGTCGTGTTGATAGATATATTTTGAAAGAAATACCAAATACCTCATATATTTCTTTAGCAAGTTTCATTGTTTCAACAACAATATCTTGAATTTTTTCTGGAGTAATGAATATATGGGCATCATCTTGAGTTATCTGAGCAACGCGGAATAGTCCATTCAACTCACCTGATTTTTCTTTTCTTGTGACTGTGCCATATTCAGCCAACCGTAATGGAAGATCTTTGTGCGATCGTGGTCGAAAATTATAGATCTGGATTGTACCAGGACAGTCCATTGGTCTTAACGCATATTGTTTTTTCCCTATTCCTTCGGTAAAAAACATATTATCTTGATAATGATCCCAATGTCCTGATTTTTTAAAAAGCTCTATGTCGAGAAGATTTGGAGCTTGAATTTCTTTATAGTCATATTGAGCCTGTATTTGTCTTGAAAATTCAAACAGAGAATTGCGGAGAATCATTCCTTTTGGATGCCAAAAGGGCATACCGGGAGCTTCAGACTGAAAATGAAAATAATCAAGTTGGGGCCCGAGTTTTTTATGATCTCTCTTTTTAGCTTCTTCAAGTTGCCACAGATATTTTTCAAGATCTTCTTTACTTTCAAATGCCGTGCCATAAATACGGGTGAGCATCTTGTTCTTCTCATCGCCGTGCCAATAGGCACCAGCCATTGTAAGGAGTTTAAAGGCCTTAATCTCTCCGGTAGAATCTACGTGAGGGCCAGCACACAGATCTACCATGGACCCTTTTGCATTGGGCTCCCCTGTCCAATAGATCGTGATAGGTTCATTGAGTTTTTCTGCCTTTTCAATCCATTCTTGTTTATATGGATTATCGGCAAAAAGCTTACGTGCTTCATCTACGCTTATCTCATGACGGGTAATGGGAAGGTTTTTATTGATGATGTACCTCATGCGTTTTTCGATACTCTTGAAGTCTGCCTCTGTTATGGTTACCGCTTCTCTGCCTTCTGGACTGCTGTCAAAATCAAAATAAAAGCCATCGTCGGTGGCGGGACCCATAGCAAGGTGTATGCTTGGGTACAATTCTTTCACCGCTTGGTGAAGTACGTGTTCTGCTGAATGTCTGAGTTTATAAAGATGATCTTGGTCTTTCATAGTGTTATTATACTCCCACAGCCTTTTTAACTCTATCAAGTACTTTGGTGGCAGTTTCACGAGCTTTCTCTGCGCCTTGCACCCGTATATCGTAAATAGCATCTTTATCTTTCATAAGCTCAACTTTCTTTGCGCGGATATCTTGAAAATAGCTTAAGAAGAATGAATAAAGTGCTTTCTTTATCTCAACATCACCAATGGTCCCCTTTTTGTACCGTTCTTTCATATCTGCTGTATCATAGTCAAGAAGATCGAGGTAAGTAAATGCGATGTTTTTCTTTGGATCACCAGGGTCAGATGGGTGTATGCGTGCTGGATCTGTTTTTATACTCATAATCTGCTTTTTTATCTCTTCTTCAGTGCCAAATATGGGAATGTCATTTCCTAAAGATTTACTCATCTTCTTTTCGCCATAAATACCAGGAACACGAGCCACATTTTTTTGTACCGATAATTCTGGAACGACCAATATATCGCCATAACGATTGTTAAAAGTTCGAGCAATATCTCTGGTAATTTCTACATGTTGTGTTTGATCTTCACCAACGGGCACTACATCTAT
>CALRFM010000029.1 GCA_943356515.1 Patescibacteria group bacterium | reverse complement strand
TCGACAAAATGACACGCAAGGTTGGGTTCCTATATCTAATGGATGTAATAACTTTTGCACCTTTTGTATTGTTCCTTTTACCAGAGGCAGAGAGATAAGCAGGCCGTATGAAGATATTTTAGATGAATGTTTGCATCTAAAAGCAAAGGGCTACAAGAGTGTTACGCTCCTTGGGCAGAATGTAAATTCATATGGTGCAGACCTTATAATGGGAAAAGAGAATATTCATGTCATGCGCGATATTGATAAAACGTATTTTGAGTCATCCACGACTCAGAATGACAAGGGTTTTTCCATTTCTTCTATCCGTTCCAAATTCACTTACAACGGCCGTAACGTGGAACCGGTGTATGTAAAACACTTGGGCAAGCAACGAATCCCTACCCTATTCCCCTATTTGCTTGAAGACATTGCGCGTATGGATTTTGAACACGTAGATTTTGTATCATCCAACCCTTGGGACTTTTCCGATGAGTTGATAGGTATGATTGCGCTATACCCCAATATTACACGGACCATTCATCTGGCTGTTCAGTCTGGTGATAATGAAGTACTTAAGAGAATGAACCGATGGTACACGCGGGAAGAATACTTGGACATAATATCAAAACTCAAAAAACAAGTTCCTAACGTTAAAATAACAACCGATATCATCGTAGGATTTTGTGGTGAAACAGATGAAGAATTTAAAAATACCGTAAGGCTTGCAAAAGAAGTAGGCTTTGATAAAGCGTATATTTCTCGTTATTCAGAAAGGCCTATGACTGCAGCAACTAAAGTGATGAAAGATGATGTTCCTATGCCAGTCAAAAAAAAGAGATGGAAAGAGCTAGATCGAATCATCAATACGTTTGCATATACTTCATAATACTCGCAAGCCTATTGGGATGACACGCAAGTACTGGATATTGCTTGTGTCGAGTGGTTATGTCAAGTACAAGTTCATTACCTGCCCAATCATATAATCCCCCACCAGCTTCCTCGATAATAATCTTTGCAGCTGCCAGATCCCATATCCACGGGCCTGTGTCTACCATGCTTAATCCCACTATGTTTTCTGCAACTGCCACTATATCGAGTGCGATAGCGCCGTTTATATGCACTGATCGATATTCATGCATGAGTTGTTCTATCACGGTAATATGTCGCTCTTTAAAACTCTTCCAAACTTCTGTATATATCATGAGCTCTTGAGTCGGCAGGTCTTTGATTCTTAAATCTTGCTTCTTACCTCTTATCTCAACAAAGGCTCCCTTTCCCTTTTCGGCACAGTACATGGTGCCTGTTATGGGGCGATTGATGCATCCAGCTAGTAGCTCTCCATCTTTGACATAAGCTATAGCGCAGCAGAAATAATCTATACCCGATGCAAAACTTGAAGTACCATCTATCGGATCCATGATAAATAAATGTCGGCCTGCTGAAGTAAGATCTTCTTCACCTATAAATCCCACATCAGATGCATCGATTCCGATCTTTTCCATTTCAGAGAGGATTGTTTGCTCGATGATGTCTTGAGACTCCTTATCTGCCTTGGTTACAATATTTTGATGATCGGTTTTGTGAGTTACATCAAGCTCAGTAGATCGAAAATATTTCTTTTGAATTTCACCAGCTTCTAAAGCGGCCTTTTTGAGGATATCGAGCATGGTTATAGTATACTATAACCATGAAACTTCTTGTCACTGGTGGCGCTGGATTTATCGGCTCAAATTTCATAAACTACTGGATTGAAAAACATCCTAATGACAAAATCGTTAATTTTGATAAACTGACATACGCTGGCAATTTAGCAAATCTAAAACATGTTGAAAATTCTCCTAATTATCGCTTTGTTCAAGGGGATATTGTGGATAAAAAATCGGTTGAAGAAGTGATGAAGGGAATTGATACTGTTGTTCATTTTGCTGCAGAGAGTCATGTAGACAGGTCGATTGCCGATGCTTCCCCATTTGTAATGACCAATGTAGTAGGAACACAAGTACTTCTTGAGGCGGCGGTAAAACATGGTGTAAAACGATTTCATCATATTTCTACTGACGAGGTGTTTGGTGCTCTAGAACTTGGAAGTGAAAAGAAATTTACCATAGATTCGCCCTATGACCCTCATAGTCCTTATTCAGCATCTAAGGCTGGCTCAGATCATTTGGTACGAGCATATTTTGATACGTACAAACTTCCTATAACTATTTCAAATTGCTCAAATAATTTTGGTCCGTATCATCATCCTGAAAAATTGATTCCTTTGGCTATCACCAATCTTATTGAAGGAAAAAAAGTTCCCGTGTATGGTGACGGTAAATACGTACGTGACTGGCTATATGTAGAAGACCATTGTCGGGCAATTGATATGATTTTGACCAATGGTAAAGTCGGAGAGACGTATTTAGTTGGCGGTCAGACTGAAGATATTTCTAACTTAGAAGTGATCCATAAGATTCTCGACTTGATGAATGAAAGTGAAGATAAGATCGAGTACGTGACAGATCGTCCTGGTCATGACCGAAGGTATGCCATCGATTGGAGTAAAACAAAGCAAGAACTTGGATGGGAACCACAACATGACTTTTATAGCGCACTTGCAAAAACTATTGAGTGGTATAAACAAAATCAAGATTGGTGGAAACTATTGAAATAATATATGAACGTTGCCATAACAGGACCTAACGGTCTTATAGGATCTCGCCTTATTGAACTTCTCACAGACGTTACCTTTATTCCTCTTTCGCATGAGGAACTTGATATTACTAATCAAAATGATGTGAATGCAAAACTGACCGACATTGACTTTGATATTCTTCTTCACTTGGCGGCGTATACGAATGTCGATAAAGCTGAAAATGAAAGAGAGAAAGCTTACGCAATAAATGTTGATGGAACCAACTACTTGCACGAAGCCGTACAAAAAATGGGAAAGAAAATGATCTACGTTTCGACCGATTTTGTATTCGATGGAGTGAGTCCTCCGTTTGATGAAGAGAGTAAACCAAATCCTGTCGGATATTATGGGCAAACCAAATATAAGGGTGAGCAAGCATTAGGTGATGACGCTATGATCGTCCGTATAAGTTATCCGTATGGTAACCCTTCATCGAAAAACCCAGATATTGTGACACGTTTAACGGATGCTCTCCGTAAGGGTCGGACCCTTACGATGGTAACTGATTCTAGTATGACACCAACGCATATAGATGATATTGCACAAGGATTGCATTATTTAATAAACAACTTTAAACCAGAAATCTATCATCTTGTTGGATCAATGTCTTATTCACCTTTTGAAGTGGGTGAGATAATTGCTAAACATTTAGGAGTTTCTGCAGATTTGATTCAGGCGACCACTTTTGAAGAGTACACCAAAGGAAGAGCTCCCCGCCCACAGTATTCCCAAACAGTAAGTAAAAAAAATGACTTCCAAGAAATGAGATCGTTTGGTGAGGTACTACAAGATCGTTAAGTAATCTTCTCAGCCTTGTTTTTTTAATATAATTTGAGTATTATTTCCCATATGACTATCACATTTGTAGGACACGGGTATGTTGGGCTCGTTACAGCTTGTGTGTTTGCTGATTTCGGAAATGATGTATGGGTTATTGGGCATACGCCAGAAAAAGTAGAAAAACTGAAAAATGGCGATCCACTTATATATGAACCGGGACTTGAAGAACTTCTTAAAAAGAATTTAGATGCAAACAGGCTTCATTTTACCTTAGATTTTGATAAAGCAATCCCCTCATCAGACATAGTATTTATTGCAGTAGGAACCCCACCGAGCGCTACTGGCGAAGCCGATCTTTCAGCGGTATTAAACGTCGCTCAACATATTGGAAAGAATCTGAAAAAAGGTTTTACCGTGGTGTCTTGCAAGAGCACTGTTCCCGTAGGAACTAACTTAAAGGTTGAAAAGATACTAAGTGATACCAAACCTGCTGACGCAGAATTTGCCGTAGCATCTTGCCCAGAATTTCTTCGTGAAGGATCTGCAATAGGTGATACAACATCGCCAGACCGGGTTGTTATAGGTTCATCTTCTCAAAAAGCAATAGCTACCTTACTTGAAGCGCACAAACCTCTTACAGGAAGTCGAATAATTACCGATCTGGCAAGTGCTGAAATCATAAAATACGCTTCCAATGCCATGCTTGCTACCAAAATATCATTTGCAAACCTCATTTCGCTTTATGCCGAAAAAACAGGTGGAGATATAGAAACTATTATGGAAGCTGTGGGAAGCGATAATAGAATTGGTCGTCAATTTCTCTATGCTGGAATTGGGTATGGCGGTTCATGTTTTCCCAAAGATGTGATGGCACTCAATGAGACAGGAAAACAATTAGAACTCGATATCGGACTTTTAGATTCTGTGGAGCGTATAAATCATTCTGTACGAGATAATTTTGTTCATAAAGTATTAAAACATACAAAGGGAAAAAAACTTGCGGTATGGGGACTGAGCTTTAAACCAAATACCGATGATATTCGATTTGCTCCATCTCTTTACATCATAAATGAACTTATAAAGATGGACTATCACATTGTAGCTTTTGACCCGGCCGCAACAGAGAATGTTAAAAAACAACAACTTGGTGGAAGCCTTACGTTTGTAGACAATATGTACGATGCTGTGAAAGATGTAGATGCCTTGCTTGTCATGACTGAATGGAATGAGTTTAAACAAGCCAATTTACCTCACATTAAATCTCTCATGAAAACGCCGCTTATTGTAGATGGACGTAATATCTACAATCCAGACACCATGAAATCGCATGGGTTTACTTATATATCTACTGGACGAAAAGCAGTATAATAGCTTCTATATATGAATATACTCATAACGGGAGGTGCAGGATTCATAGGAAGCCATCTGTGTAAAAGACTCTTAAAAGATGATAATAACGTATACTGCATAGACAATCTTAGCACTGGTTCAATGGATACTATTAAACCTCTTAAAGCTCATCTGCGATTCACTTTTATTCATGCAGATGTAACAAAAGATCTTCCGCCAAATTCACTCCCCGATCACATAGATTATATATATCATCTTGCATCTCCTGCTTCTCCCAATCATCACAGCTCTATAAGCTATCATGCACTTCCTATGGAAACGATGATGGTAAATACGGTTGGTACCCATGCAATGCTGGAGCTAGCCAAAAAATATCATGCACGGTTTTTATTTACATCAACATCAGAGATCTATGGAGAGCCACTTGAAAATCCACAAAAAGAATCATATCGTGGCAACGTTTCTACTACCGGACCTAGGTCGGTGTATGATGAAGCTAAACGCTTTGGCGAAACATTGGTCGCTTATTACCAGAGAGAGTTGGAGGTGGACACGCGCATTGCGCGAATATTCAATACCTATGGCCCGCACATGAGTGATAAAGATATGCGAATGAGCGTTCTTTTTATGCAACAGGCATTAAAAAATGAACCTATAACTATTTTTGGCGATGGCACACAAACGCGATCTCTGTGCTATGTAGATGATTTAGTAAACGGACTCGTTATATTCATGGAAAAAAATGGGTTATCTGGAGAAATAATAAATATGGGTTCAACTGATGAAAAAACAGTACTGGAATATGCGCAGCTTATAAAATCTATAGCTCATTCTGAAAGTGAGATAAGCGTAACTGAAAAACTTCCTGAAGATGATCCAAAACAACGGAAACCAGATATTACCAAAGCAAAAGAACTTCTTGGATGGGAACCTACCACGAGCATTGAAGATGGTCTAAAAAAAACGATTGATACTATTCGTACTAACTTATGAATACTGCAGTCATCATACTCCCAACATATAACGAAGTGAATAATGTTACCTCACTGATTCATGATATATTCAATGTTACTAAACAGATAACAACATGGAATATTCAGATCCTTGTAGTAGATAGTTCCTCACCAGATGGTACCGCAAAAGAAATCGTAAAACTACAAAAACAATATAAACAGCTTCATTTATTGGAAACTCCCAAAGAAGGGTTAGGGAAGGCATATACTCGTGGATTCAAATATGCGGTGGGTAAACTCAATACAGATGTCGTGTTTGAAATGGATGCAGATCATTCACACAATCCAAAAGAGATTCCTAATTTCTTGAGTCAAATAGATCAAGGATCCGATTTCGTTATCGGTTCACGCTATATTCCAGGTGGTTCCATTCCTCAAAATTGGGGAATCCATCGTAAAATTTTCTCAATTGTAGGAAACCTAATCGTGCGTTTGGGATTTATGAAATTTTCAATAACTGAGTGGACTAATGGGTACAGAGCTATAAAAAGGTGGGTTATCGAAAAACATATGGATGATTTAGAAAACTACACAGGATATGTTTTTCAAGTTGCACTCATTGATAACGCTATAAAATCAAATGCTCGTATCCGTGAGATTCCCATACATTTTATCGACAGAACTAAAGGTGTTTCTAAGATAGATTCTATAGAATATATTACACAAACGTTACTCTATGTATTCCAACATTCTTCATTTATTAAATTTTGCATAGTAGGCGGTATTGGGTTTATTGTTGACTTTGGTATCTCATTTTTACTTATTGAAATATTCACAGGAAGTGTAGTGTTTGCAACTATGGTGAGTGCTGAACTTGCTATTATTTCCAATTTTATCTTTAATAATTATTGGAGTTTTGCTTACAAAAAACTTGAGCATGGTAATGAGAGTCTGCTGTGGAGTTTTATTAAATTTAATTTGGTAGCATCGGGGTCTATTGTTATTCAAGCCTACGGTATGCACCTTTCAACAAGCTGGCTCGGGGAATCTTATTGGTATGTTTATAAAGTATTTATTATCGTTCTTATTATCATCCCGTACTCTTACGTTCTTTATAATAAGTTAATTTGGAAAGATACATAAGAAGTTAGTTTAGCGTAACGTAGTCTCCGTGCACCCATCCATTCTCTTCGCCTCCCAGGAGAATTTTGTACCATCCACCATCTTCTTCTGAATAGGTATACTCTTCCCCTGGGGTTACTTCTGCTACTTTGTCACCAGACACAGAAGGCTCTGCTCGTACATTTAAAAATCCTGTTGGAGTATCTAGTATAGTAAGTGTTTTAGTATTTACTTCTTCTTTCTTTGCAAGCTCCGCTTCTTTTGTAGCTTCTATTGCAGCTTTCTTGAGCTCTTCTTCCAATGTTTTATGTGTTTTGTCTAGTGCCATATGTATAGATACTTGAACACGAAATCCTTTTTTAGGTACTTTAATCTTTTTAGTTCGTCGGAAAAAGCCGGGTAAATATACCGCAAGTTCATGTTCACCCACTGGCACATCTTGCAAAATAAGCGGCGCAACGCCTTTTTCTTCGTTATTAAGAAATACGATAGCTCCAGGCGGGTCAGTAACCAATTCTACTTCTCCCGTTTCACCACTTGGCTTGCTATCCATTTTTACCACCGTGAGAATTTCTCCCGCCGAGGTAATTGCGCTCGTTCCCATCTCGCGACTTACATACGTAAGGGTGTGAGCGTGTATAGAAACTTTTCCTTCCCATGCCACGCTTTCCGTTTCCTCACCTTCAGGAATAAGACGAATAGAGTATTCTCCCGGCTCAACAAACCAATCTTTGTAAGGAGTCTTTCCTACTCCCACATCATTTATAAACACTCCAGCCGTAGGCGAAGATAATATTTCGATACGCCCCGTGGCACTTGGAGAATCAAATATAAAAAACCGCGCAAGCACAAATAACACAAACGCTCCTACGAGCGCTCCAAGAACTATCATTTTTCGTTTCATAGAGTATATCTATTTTAGCACTTTAGCCTCAAATTGCAATATCAAGCCTGCCCTCGAGAAATCATGGTATCATATTCTTCATGCTCAAAGATCAAATTCACACCATCATAGCTCAGGCTTTGGAAGAACTCAATCTTTCTTCAGACAAACTCAACATCAATCCTCCCAACAATGAAAGCTTTGGAGACTATGCCACCAATATCGCACTTCAACTTGCCAAAAGTGAAAAGAAAAATCCAATGGAATTGGCGCAGTTAATATTGGATGCGATCAAACCTAGTGGCGTGATAGAAAAAGGAGAGGTGATGAAACCGGGATTTATAAACATTTATGTAGGTAAAAATAAATTGATTGAGAATCTTTCTCAAATTGCTGAAAACAAAATTGAAATTCCCCAAGTAAATAACGGAAAAAAAATTATTGTTGAATACTCATCTCCCAATATTGCAAAACCATTTACCGTTGGGCATCTGCGCTCAACCATTATCGGTGATACTATTGCAAATATTCTTGAGTCAACAGGAGCAACCATTTATCGCGACAATCATCTCGGCGATTGGGGAACACAGTTTGGGAAATTGATTTATGCCATAAAAGAATGGGGAAATGAAGATGAAATAAAAAATGCTCAAAGCCCTGTTAAAGTACTCGTAAATTTATATGTGAAATTCCATACTGAAGCTGAAAAAAATCCTGATTTAGAAATAGAAGGTCGTAAATGGTTTAAGAAATTAGAAGATGGAGATAAAGAAGCTCGCAGGCTGTGGACGCAATCGATTGAATGGTCTTGGACTGAGTTTGACCGATTATACAAACAACTTGGCATTAAAACAGAGAGTTTTGAAAATAATGGCCGTGGGTATGGAGAATCGTATTTTGAAGATAAAATGGATCCAGTTATTGAAGAGTTAAAAGATAAAAAAATACTACAGGAAAGTAAAGGTGCATGGCTCGTATTTTTCCCCAATGAAAAATTTCCCCCAATGATGCTTGTTAAGCAAGATGGCGCAACACTATATGCAACCCGAGATCTTGCAACAGATAAATTCCGATTAAATAAGTATGGAAAAGACGTGATAATCATCAATGAAGTTGGTGCCGAGCAATCGCTCTATTTTAACCAACTTTATGAAGTAGAAAAAATGGCAGGATGGGTAAAAGAAGGTCAACGGATTCATATCAAACATGGCATGTTTAGATTTAAGGATTCTAAAATGTCTACGAGAAAAGGAAATACTATTTGGCTTGAAGATGTACTAGAAGAAGCAAAAAATCGCGCTCTTACATTGGCAAAAGACGAGGTAATTCCAGATGTTGCAGCTTCTGTAGCTTATGGTGCTCTTAAATGGAATGACCTCAAGCGTAGCGCGCATATGGATATTGTTTTTGATTGGGATGAACTTCTCAATATGCAAGGAAATTCAGGACCTTATGTGCAATATACCTATGTCCGCTGTAAGTCGGTATTGGATAAATGTCATCCAGAGGCGAAGCCGAAGGATCCAGGAAAACATGGATTCTTCGCTAATGAGGACGAACTCAGTCTTCTTCGCACCCTGTCAAAATACTCTGAAACAGTGTTAGATTCAGCACAAAGTTTTGCCCCAAATTACTTATGTTTATATCTGTACGACCTGTCACAGAAATATAACTTGTTTTATCAAAAGCATAAAATCCTCAAGGCTGAAAATGAAGAAGTTAAACAGATGAGACTTACCATAACAAAGGCAGTAGCAAATGTATTGCAACACGGCCTCACCCTTCTGGGGATTCAGACTGTTGAGAAGATGTAATGAGTTAAATACTCTTTGTTGGACTTGGTGTGGGTGTTTTGGTTTCAGATGCTTCTATTACTGGTGCTTCAGATTCTTCTTCTATAACTGAAGTAGATTCTCCAAGCGCTTCTCCACTTTCGTCAAAGCTTCCCACGATAATAACTACATCGGTATCTGCATCTTCAGAAAGCTCTTCAACTTTCGTCGTGACATCATACTTCTTTTTTAATACTTTCTTTATATCACCCAGCCATGCTTCACTTACATCTTTCTTAGCTTGTATCACCGTTTCTTCATAATCATAGTTATCTGCATTATCGGTAGACTCTACTTTATATTCATTTTCCTCAAGGAGTTCTTGCACCACGCCGGCTTGCCCTACTATGCCGCTCCCATTTTGCACTTGAATCGAATAATCTCCGGGCTTCATACTTTGTTCAGGGGTAGGTGTTGGTTTTT
>CALRFM010000028.1 GCA_943356515.1 Patescibacteria group bacterium | reverse complement strand
GAATGAAAAATCCAATGCTTTATTAACCAATTCATTTGATTTTTCTTCGAGCTCTTTTGTTATATCTTTTCCAAGAGTTCCCGAATAAACAATGAATGCTTTTTTGCCATGATCACCCTTAAGTGGGGTAAGTTGGTTGGGTGAATAGCCTAATAAGAACATTGCAAAATCAACGACATGCCCAGCAGAATGAATCTTCATATTTTTGTATCGTCTATCCCAATTGAGCGTTCCATGTACCGTTGAATTTATCTCAGGAGGTTCGATGGATTCTACATAGTGATTGATCTCCCCATCTCTTATCATTACCTGATAAACTTTTCCATTCCAATTATCAGAAGCAAGTTCACCTTGATCTGTAGGTTGCCCACCCCCCATTGGATAAAAAACTGTTTTATCTAATATCAATCTCCAACGATTTTCGCCATCTGGTATAACTTCCAAAATCTGAGCATCTATTTCTTTCGCGTATGAGTCTTCTAAATAAATAGCGGTAGTTTTCATAATATTTATTTCTCTGAAACTAATTTGAGATCGTCAATAAATCCATCGACCATTTCTTCTTTTGTTGCCCATGATGTAACAAGGCGTATTGAAGACGAGCTATCATCAATTTTCGACCACACATAGAATCCGTAGTCTGTTTTTAATTTTTCAATTACTGAATTTGGTAATATTGGGAAGATTTGATTTGTAGTTGAATCTGTTTGAAATGAATATCCCAATTCTTTAATACCATTAGTTAGTTTCTCTGCCATAGAGTTTGCGTGTTTTGCTAGTTCAAAAAACAAGCGATCAGTAAATAGAGCTAAAAATTGGACTCCTAATGCCCTGCCTTTGGCAAGCAAAGCACCATGTTGTTTTAAGTGATATCGGAAATTTAGCTGAAGTTCCCTGTTTGGGATTACAATTGCTTCGCCTAGCAAAGCTCCGTTTTTTGTTCCACCTATATAAAAAATGTCCACTAATTTTGCTATATCTTTGAGAGTTAGATCAGAATCTTTACTTGTAATTCCAGATCCTATTCTTGCTCCATCTAGGTAAAGATATAAACTATTTTGATGGCAATATTGAGAAATGCTTTCTAGTTCGCCTTTAGAATAAATAGTCCCCACTTCTGTGGAATTGGATATAAAAACAACACGAGGTTTTACCATGTGCTCATCTGTATGAGACTCCACAACCTGCTTAATGTCATTTATTGTAAGCTTTCCGTCATTTGTATCAACTGCGTTTATTCTGTGTCCTGTTGCTTCAATAGCTCCAGCTTCATGAACATTAATATGACCTGTGGATGCAGAGATAACAGATTCATAAGGTTTGAGTAATGAAGAAAGAACAATTAGATTAGCTTGTGTACCACCAGAAACAAAATGTATATCTGCATCTCGTTTCTTAATAACATCTTTTATTAATTGTGACGCTTTTATTGAAACCGAATCTTCACCGTAACCATTTTCTTGGGTTAGGTTAGTAGAAGCCATTAACTCCAGTATCTTAGGATGTGCTCCCTCGGAATAATCGTTAAAAAATAAATATTTCATAATTTTAGTTAATAATAAACTGACGTAATTTTAACAGAAAATGAATTTCTTTGGTGAATAAGCCTCTTCTACAATTATTTTTCCCTTGATGCAATAACATCAATTCCTAGATTTACTCCAAGTCGTAGTGAAGTAACTCCAATTGCCGTTTTCGCTGGCAAAGGATGATTAAAATAATTTGGGTGGTGAATACCCTTCCAATCTACAAAGAGACTAATAAGGCCTGTCACGGACGAAAAACTAGCTCTCAAACCTCAACAAAACAGGTCCTAACTTCATTTATCCAGCCACCCCCAAAACAATTCTTCATGATAAACTTTACTCATGTCTCAATATAACAAACTCACTCCAGAAGAAGAAAGAGTAATATTACGAAAAGGTACTGAAGCACCGTTTTCTGGTAAATATGACGATCTTAAGGAACCTGGTACCTACATATGTAAACGCTGTAATGCTCCGTTATATAAATCAACAGATAAATTTGATTCTGGATGTGGCTGGCCCAGTTTTGACGATGAAATAGAAGGCGCAGTGACTCATCTTTCCGATAGTGATGGGATGAGAACGGAAATTATTTGCACCAATTGCAAAGGTCATTTGGGCCATGTATTTACTGGTGAACAATACACAGAAAAAAATACCAGACATTGCGTTAACTCTATATCATTACAATTTGTGCCAGATCATGAATAATAAAAAAGCATATATAGCTGGCGGATGCTTCTGGGGGATGGAAGAATTATTTCGAAAACAACCGGGAATTGTAGATACTCATGTAGGGTACACTGGTGGAGAAAATACCAATCCAACATATGAAAATCATCCTGGACATGCAGAAGCAATAGAAATAATCTACAATCCAGAAAAGACAAATTTTGAAAAAATACTCAACTACTTTTTTTGTATCCACGATCCAACTACTATAAATAGACAAGGAAACGATATAGGAACCTCATACAGATCTGCGATCTTTTATCAGAATGATCAAGAGAAAAAGGAAGCTGAGCTTATGATACAGCGGGTGAATGATTCAGGAAGATGGCAACAACCAGTGGTAACTACCCTTGAAGCATTTGATACCTTTTACAAAGCTGAAGACTATCATCAAGATTACCTTCAAAAGAATCCTGGTGGCTACACCTGCCACTTCGTTCGGTTTGGAAGTTATTAGATTTTTCCGACCCAAACTATGTCCCACTACTTCGTATATATTCTCCAATGTGCAGACAATACCTACTATACGGGTATAACAACAGATATTGAAAGACGAATAAAAGAACATAACGGTGAAGTGAAGGGTGGGGCCAAATATACGCGTATTCGAACTCCGGTGAGACTCATGTACTCTGAGAAATGCTCCAATCGCAGTGCCGCAACAAAAAGAGAGTATGAAATTAAGCAGCTCACTCATGAACAAAAACGTATAATGATAGATATGGATTATTTGAAATTTGTTCAAAACGGGATAAAAAAATCTCCAAAAAAGCTTGATCCCCGATTCGACCCAACAAGATATATGGGTACAAATCATACTTTTCTTGGAGTCACCAACCCTGAAAAACACAAACTTGCATCTGTTTTCAAAAAACAATTTCCTGAAATATCTTTTGACGATCTTATTAAACTTCTCGACAGATTAAATAGCGGAAAAACATTTGAAGAAAAAACCATAGGTCCCTTCATACTTTTGAAGTACTCAAAGCATGTCAGTCAAATACAACCTCAGCACGTCGATCGATGGTTAATGCATTTAGAAGGTTGGTGTGAAATTGACACGTTATGTCAATCAACCTTTCCTCCCAAAGTATTTCTGGATAAATGGAATATGTGGAAGAAAGCACTTACCAACTGGTCAAAAGATAAACAGATATCCAAACGCCGTGCCAGTCTCGTATTACTTTGTAAGTCTGTTGGGGGCAGTGCTGATCCTCGACTCAAAAATCTTGCATTTGAAAATATTAACCGCCTCAAACTAGAAAAAGATATTCTCATAACTAAATCCATTTCTTGGATACTGCGATCTATGATCGATAATTTCAAAAAAGATGTTACAGCCTATCTGGATAAAAATGAAGATTCTCTTCCTAAAATTGCAGTAAGAGAAACAAGGAAGAAGTTACTTACTGGGAGAAAATAATTTATTATATTCCCTCTCCAATTTCTGTGCTATTTCTCTTCCGCCTTCTTTCTTATTTACCAATTGAGATAGAAGATGTGGCTTACTATATTGTACCGATAATGGTTGCGGGCGGAATAATACCATGCGCAAAAGCGGGTTCAAATATGCCCAAACATCGCTTTTGCGCGTTCCCACGATATGTGCAAAAACTACTTGAGTTTTTGGATTAGTTATTTGTTTTATCATATACCCAACTCCTGTTTTCCATTTATACCCATCAGTCGTTTTCCCTACACTTCCCATGGGAAAAAGAGATACCACACCACCGCCAGATATCCAATCTGCCCCACAAGATATGGTTTTACGATTCTGCATTTGCGCCTCTTTATGAGAGTATATTCTAGGAAAAGTACCAATCACCTCATATTGCAAAGGAAACTCATAGAGCCGGTGAAGCCATGGAATATGCCGATAGATAGGTAATAGCCTATCAGAAACTGTTTTGCCAAAAATAGTATATAAAGTAAGTGCGACGAATTTATAATCTGTCCGTTTGACGGTTTGGATTAATACATGAGTGTCAAATACACCGTTGTGGTTGGCGATAATAAGGGTCGGACCCTTACTGGGACATGATCCTTTAGATGTGACTGACGGAATATGAAGAATACTAAAGAGTTTTCTGGAACCAATCACGATGCCTTTTGTATCTACTGCTTTGCGAACGGTTCGAAGTAATGATGTATCAAATAACATGTTTGATTCTGGTAATGCACTCTTCTTTACCCAGTATTTCCATCGATTCATTCAAAGGTGGTGTTACTTTTTTACCACTTAATGCTATGCGAAGCATCATAAAAAATGTACCAAACTTCACTTCTTCTGCAGTTGCTAAATCTTGGAGTTTTTCCCCGATAACACTCGCTTTCCAGGGAGAAATGGATTCTAATGTGTGCACTACTTTTTCCAGTAATTCTTTTTGATTGGTAAAGTCTTTTTCATATTCTATTGGACTTTGATAGAACATTGCCGCAATGTCCCAATAATCTTTGAGCGTTTTCATTCTTTCTCTGACAAGAGGAACAGATTGTTCGACAATATGCTCGTCAAGATTTCTATCTTTATAAAAGTTAGAGATTAGAAATTTTAGATTTGAAATTGGCAAAGCCATAATATACTGTCCGTTCATCCATTCAAGTTTAGTAACATCAAATACTGGTCCTACTGGCTGTATACGTTCCAATGTAAACACACGAGTAAATTCTTCTGCATCAAATATTTCTTTACCTTCGGGGTGAGACCATCCCATAAGTGCCAAATAATTAAGTACTGCTTCTGGCAAAAATCCTTGTTCCAAATACCACGAAGCCCACACCGGATTTTTGCGTTTGGAAAGTTTTGATTTATCTGGATTGCGAAGTATGGGGACATGAGCAAATATAGGCAGTTCCCAACCAAATGCTTTATATATGAGAATGTGTTTTGGTGTTGAAGATATCCATTCTTCTGCGCGAATAACATGTGATATTTTCATAAGGTAATCATCTACCACTACTCCTAAATGGTAGGTGGGGTATCCATCAGATTTCAAAAGAACTTGGTCATCTAAGTTGCTGGTGTTAATACGTATTTCTCCGCGAATGACATCTTGGAATATTACTTCTTCATCTGTTGGAACATTCAGGCGAATTACATATTCGGCACCATTGTTGATTTCTTTTTGCACTTCATCTTGTCGAGATAAACAATATTTGTCATATTTAGGAATCTGTTTTTTGGCTTTCATTTCTTCCCGAACTTTGGAAAGTCGTTCTCGGGAACAAATACAATAGTATGCGCTTCCTTTTTCTATGAGTTCATCTGCATATTTTTTGTAGAGCTCTAAACGGTCTGATTGGCGATATGGACCATATTCTCCACCAGCTTCCACACTTTCATCGGGGTTAACTCCAAAGGCATTAAGGGTAGATAGTATTTTTTCTTCTGAACCTTCAACTTTGCGGGTTTGATCGGTATCTTCAATACGAACTAAAAACTTGCCATCGTTCTTGTGAGCAAAAATATAATTTATATATGCGGTGTACAAATTACCAATATGTATATCTTCTCCAGTTGGAGATGGAGCTATGCGAGTACGTATCATATGTGATAGTATACAATACATGACACAAGAAATTGATTTTAAATACTGCCCTCAATGTGCTGCACTATTCTTGCAACATGCCCCTAACTTACTGGTGTGTAGTGCATGTGATTTGCACTACTACATAAATCCTCGCTCAACTAATGCCGTCTTATTACAAAACAACAAGAATCAAATTCTTCTTACTAAACGCAGATTTGATCCCTATGCTGGTAAATACGATCTTCCCGGAGGATTTATAAATATCAACGAATCAGTTGAAGAGTCGGTAGTCCGAGAACTTAAAGAAGAGTTGGGTGTCGACATGAATATAAGCGATATTGAATATTTAGAATCATGTTTCGATACCTACGAATTTAAAGGAGTAAATTATTATACCGTTGGTCTGATGTATCGAGCTCAGATAAAAAATGATATTGTTATAATACCAGCCGATGATGTGGTAAGTGTTTTATGGGTTGATATCAATGATATTCCTTACGAAGATATTGCGTTTAAAGGTGTCGCGACATTTATGAAGTCTTATTTCTCTTCCAAAGCCTAAATCCTCCATACGCTCCAAAGAGAAGCGGCAGTAATAAAATGGCTGCATATTTATACGCTTGTTCTGCGCTTTCGGTAAATTGTGGCAATGGATAGGTAGTTACGGCGCGACTACGAATACCACTTAAAGCTCCGTCAGATGCATAGCTCCCCAGAATATTTAATACAAATTCAATATTTTGAGATTCCCGACTTAAGTAATTATTAAGCAAAAATCGGGACGAACCTATGACTGCAAGCGATCCAGATTCAGATATATCTACTTCGGCAGCAAGTATATGCATGCCAATATCTTCCTGAGAAGGTTCTTGTCCTTTTTGTGGATTCAGATCTATTGCACCACGAACGCTCCACGAATCGGGAGATGATTGTGCCAAATAGCGTACCTTCTCTGATTCAGAAAGGGTAAGAGAGGAACCCCATGGAAAGGTGATACGACTTATTCCACCTGAATAATTGGTGTCAGTATTTACGTCTGGGGTCCATACCCAATACGGATAAGGCAAGAATAATGAGAACTCACCAGATCCGAGATTTACAAATTCTGAACGAGATGAAAGAACAAGATTGTCTTCCACTGTGATGCCGTATTCGTTCATAAGGGCTATGAGTCCTTCATCACCAGGACCTATCTGAAGAGAATTGTCGACTGATATGCCATTCATAAATATAATCGCTGAACCTGTTTTTAGATAGGTGCCGATAGCATTGGTAACTTCTGATGTAAATGTATTTTCTGCAGTGTCGACGATAATAAGGGTATCTATATCTGTTGGAATGGTGAATGGTTCAACGAGTGGAATCACTTGCGTTAAAAACTGGCTTCCGAGAATTTGTTTAAAAATACCCATCTGATCAAGTTGAGGGTTTGATCCTTCTTCAAGTCCTACAATGCCAATAGTGGCAACGTCAGTTTTAGTAAGGGTATAAATAGCTGAGGTAATGTTGTATTCTAAATTTTCAATATTGAAAGGTTCTGCAACAGGTTGCTCTGTTTCACCAATCTTAAGTGTTACGCCGAAATAGACTTCGGTGAGCGATACTTCATTTTGTTCTTGTTCTCGCACCGGAATGCCGACAATTCCTAGTTGTCCAAGTTGTTGCACCAATGCGACTTCTTCTGTGGCATTAAATGCTACTTCTTTAAAAGTAACGCTTCCGCTTGCTCTTTCATACTCTCGAAGTAAATCGATTACATCTCGTTTTATCGGAGTTATGCGGGGAGGAAGATTACTTGAAGTATAGATAGTGATAGTGATGGGTGATTTAAGTTCACGCAATATATTTTTGCTACTTTTAGAAAGCGTGTATGCCGCTCCTTTTGAAAGATCTAGTCGAAGTGTGATAAATGACAATAACAAGTGAACAACAATAAATATACCAATTGCTGAAAGTAATATGGCCTGTTTGGTGGTATTTTTCATGTTAATCGCGCCTCTCTAATGTAGTAATAGTCAGAAACAAACTCAGTGCGGTAAGATTTACAAAATACAATGTTGATCGAAGGTCAATTACTCCCTTTATAAAACCTTGCATTTGGGTTACTGGACTAAAGTACACCAGTAAACTCTGCAATTGCCCAGACACAATACCACCCATAAAGTCTGTGGAAAACACAATGAGAATAAATAATACCAGTACAGAAAGAAGGTATGAAACCATTTGATTTTCAAATCGCAAAGAAAAATACAAACCAATACCAATATAACTTGCAGCAATAAAAAGAGCTCCCATATAACCTACAATAAGTTCTGGAATATATAATTGCGCGCCCAATTGACTAGTAAGAGCAAACAGCGACAATGGCAATGCTAATGTAAGAATGAGGGATATGGCCACCAGGCTAAGACCTACTAAAAATTTAGCTATTACAATTTGAGGCTCCGAAACGGGAAGACTCAGGAGTATTTCAATCGTTTTTGTTCTTCGCTCCTGCGCAAACATACTCATAGTTATGGCAGGAATTACAATCATGAAAAGCCAAGGCAGCACGTCAAAAAATGGCCGCATCGATGCTGAACCAATGACAAATATATCTTTAATAAAAAGGAAATTGGCAAACACCGCAAAGAGAATAATCACAATATATCCAATGGGATTATTCAAGTAAAACTGGAGTTCTTTTTTAAATAATGCTTTCATACAATTATCCGACTAATTTTTTAAATAACGTTTCAACACTTCCCTTTTTCTTTGGCTTTTTACCATCATACACCAGCTCACCTTTGTTTATAATAACGAGTCTGTTTGCCACATCTTCTATTTCAGATAATATATGAGTTGAAAAGAGGATGATCTTTTTCTTTGCAATTGTTTTTATAAATGACTTGATTTTTTCTTGTTCTATTGGGTCGAGTCCTGAAGTTGGCTCATCAAGTACTAATATTTCGGGGTCACCTATGAGTGCTGCGGCAAGACCAACTCGTTGTCGGTATCCACGAGAAAGAGAACTAATGCGAGAATCTATGCGATCTGAAAGATCTACTCGAGCTGTAATATCACCAACCTCTGAACTGTCAATTCCTTTGGCTTGAGCAATAAATGAGAGGTATTCACTTACTCTCATATCTTCATAGAGTGGGTTATTTTCTGGCAGATATCCTATTGTTGGAAGAAGTTGCAGTCTATTATATATTGGGTCGAGCTTGTCTATAGTTATGGTGCCAGTGGTTGGTTTTATGAGTCCAAGGAGCATACGCATCGTGGTTGTTTTACCAGCACCATTTGGTCCTAAAAAGCCGATAATATCCCCGCGCTTGGCAGAAAAAGATACATCTTTCACCGCTCTGTTGGAGCCGAATTGTTTGGTAATGCTGTTTAGTTGTATCATATATCAGGTTCTCTTTATATCATTCCTTATTCTTCATTGCAAGAAGATCGGGACGTTTTTTCTTCGTCTGTGCGTATGCCTGTTGCAGACGCCACGTTCTGATCTTTTCATGGTTTCCTGAAACAAGAATGTCTGGCACTTTTTTACCTTCATACTCCTCTGGGCGAGTATAGTGAGGATATTCTAATAGTTGTACTGTTGGTGTTGCGATGTTTTTGAGAATCTCAGTTTCTCCCACTGCTTCTTTTAACTCGTCAATTGAAACAGAAAAGAAACTCTCTTCTTCCGTTGCTTCTTCTTTTTTCAACACTCCAGGAAGAAGACGCACAATAGAGTCGACTATAGCGGCGGCCGGTATCTCGCCGCCAGTTAACACAAAATCGCCAATCGATATCTCTTCATTAATATGGTCCATAATACGCTCATCTACTCCTTCGTAATGACCAGCGACAATGATTAAATGATCAAGATTAGATAATTCCTGGGCTTTTGCTTGGGTATAAGGTTTTCCTTTTGCGCTTGTTAATATAACTTTAACTGGTTTCAGGATCTTACTTTTAATTGACTTTAGAGCTTCAGTGATAATATCTGCTCTCATTACCATACCCGCTCCCCCACCATACGGTCGATCATCTACCGTACCATGTGCATCTTTTGCAAAGTCGCGAAGTTGTATGATTTCGATGTTAACGATGTTTTTTTCTTGTGCACGCTTTACAATACTTTCATTCAAAAAAGGAGAAAGCATATCGGGAAAGAGTGTGATAATAGTAATTTTCATTACTATATTTTACAATACAAGCACATGAAACATGTTATATTATTTCTTATTCGAGTCTATCAAAATACCTGGCCTTTCTCTGGGGCCACATGTAGATTTCAACCCACCTGCTCGCATTACACCTATGAAGCGGTAGAAAAATATGGCGTAGTCAAAGGTAGTTGGATGGGAATAAGGAGAATCCTCCGCTGCCACCCATGGAGCGAGGGTGGATATAATGAGGTGAGGTGATATATTCTTCTGTCAGTCCAAAATAGAAATGTCATCCCATCAAAGTAGGTCAAACTACTTCTTTTGAGCGTAATGTTCTCCATGGATGATTAAGTGGAGGTTTCCAGTTGAGTTTATGAGTGGTTAAAACAACCGGTAGAAGTTTTGTTCTGGGAGGT
>CALRFM010000027.1 GCA_943356515.1 Patescibacteria group bacterium | reverse complement strand
TGAACATTAAGGACAAAACTGTAGAAATCCGATTTTGGTTTAACAAACAATTAATGGGGGTGACAACAGTTGAAATGAGTAGCATTCCAATAGTCTCATTTTAACTTTTAAAATATCGAAACTGTCCCATTTTAACTTTTTGCTAACACTTCATTTTATTGCCGTATTTCAACTACCTTGTTGTATCAAGTAATATATGTATTTTTCCACATGTTAGATTATCATAGTGTCGCCCCGGTAGATATAAGAGTGCGTGGAATTATCTCTGAATCTGTACCAATTTGTACTCCCAAATATAAGGAGCTATAAGTATCTAATAGTTCTTGGGTTATGGGCACCATGCCACAATCAGAACCAAGTACGGTCGTGAATGATCCATCATATTCAGGGGTTAATCCTTTCTCACCAATGCATTCTCCAATGTAGACCGGTTGACGTTCCGATTCACTCGGATACAATCGAAAAATAACATCACGTTTACTATCTACCACCGTACCATCTCTATTTTTAAGTACGCCAGTAAAGGGAATTGTTACAAAAGATGGGACACTGTCATTGTCATTCTTAGATATATAGTTACTTCTAAGGGTCAGTATTAAAGCACTCAGAGAAAAGATACATGCCAGAACAGTAATAGCAAGAATAATAGTTGGATGAGTAGTTGATAGATTTCGATCTTCGAAAGACTGCTGCAATTGTTTAAGTGCCAAATCATACTCACGTGAATTAATTGACTTATGAAGCTTGTGCCAGGCTAACCACTCGCGGATAGTTGATGATTGAGCTAATCTACGTTGCATATCTGGCTCCATCATAAGAGCATTAAGATAATTATTAAAGGTAGATGGTGAATAGTTGGCTTTTCTCATAGAATCATTGTAACATAGTATAGAGATTACTTCATTATTGACAAACGCCCCCACTCTCCAGAAAAATAAACGGTGGAGAAGTAGTATATTTAGGGCTTTAATAAGCCATTAATAAATTTATATCCACGTTCGTATATCTACTAATTGAGCACTGCCGTGTCATCCTGAGCGAAGTCGAAGGATCCAGGATTCCATACAGAAATAATCACCACAATTAATATATGTTTTAAGTCTTTATTGAGCCCTAAAAAAGTATTTAGTACGTCGGCAACTATTATAGATATGGTTGTAGATGTATGTGTTTTATCTGTAATTAATACCATTAATATCCTTTAAAGTAATATATTATATCTTGTAATATATATGAATGATATTGAATAATATTCATGCATATATTATTAGGCCTTTACAATAAGATTAAATTAAATAATAACTATTTATATTATATTTAATAAACTAAATATAATATGTTTACACCCTTCTATAGGCTCTAGCCGAAAAGTATCGTATTCTTAGATATATATTTCCCCACAATATACGCTTACAATTTTCAGAACGAATTAATGACAATTATCAAGAATTGTCCCCTTTTCTTGCTATAACAATCCCCAATTACTTGTTTTTTTATTAGCAAACTTAAAGAACGATTGACAATGTAGCATTGTTTATCTATATCTTTAGCCTATTTCAATGCCCAATCATTATTTACATTTGACAGACGTTTAACTCTTTGATACTTTATACCTAATGGGAATTAAAGACATACGAACGAAGATTTTACTATCATTATTATTCATGTCATCTGATGAGTATAAGACAGTGACATTTAATAATGATATCTGCAATATATTCGATCTTACTCTGAATAGAAAGATGATCGCTACCCTTAAAACCCTCCATAATGACGCTCTTATAGATTTAAAATCCGTTGATACAGACCATCTGCCATCTTATATGCTCACTGATAAGGGTTTTGATGAAATTACTCTTAATTTCCCCTTTTTCCGCTTCATAAACAAGGAGTGGGATGGGAAATGGCGAATACTTTCATATGAAATTCCTGAGCGTAAACGCGAACTACGTGATAAACTCAGAAGAGATGTTGCTCGTTGGGGGCTTGGTCCTTGGCATAGGTCATTCTGGCTCACGCCACACCCTATCATTCCTTGGCTTAAAATGCGCGTGTCAGATAAGGAAATTGAGACATACGTTCAAGCATTTGAGTCTGACCATACATTTGGCAATAAAGAAGTGTTAATAGAGAAAGTTTGGCAAAAGACATCTCTAGAGAAAAAGTATCGCACATTATTTAAAGCATGGCACACAACTCTTTCTACCGATCAAAACAAAATTGAAAAAATGCGAGCCGTAGTAACAGATTATGTAGCAATCTTAAAAGATGACCCTGGATTACCAAAACAGCTTGTTGGAGAAGCTTGGATAGGATTTGAGGCATTAAATCTTTTCAGAGAAATACGCAATATTCTCCTTACTGCACCAATTCAAGCTTAATATTTTTATACTCTCCTACTTTTATTGGTATAAATGGTATCAATACTACTTGTGGATTCTGATTGATAATATTTTGAACTACTGATTCTCGCTCTGGACCAACCATATAAGTAAAATCGCTATTTTGTTCCGTTCGTACCAGTTCGAATGGATTTGTTACGGATTTTGAATATAACACATAAGTAAAGCCCTGATTTCGTAATAGTATCCGTTCGTTATCAAATGATAGTTGAATATCTTGATAGTCGAAATGAGATGAGATTACTTCACCTATTGTATATCTTTCTTCTAATTGAGAAATAAATACTTCATGTTCTTTTTTCATAAATAACACGTCCACCGTTCTATCATAAAACCCCATACCTCTACCCATACAAGTGACTGTATCTTTTATAGCTGACGTAGGAATTACAATTTCATACGTACGGGAAGGTTTAATGATATAGGTTGTCCCAGAAGCTTCATTGCATGCAATAATATGAGGTGAAAAAGTTACATGTTTAAATAGTGCCGACGTGATTAATATACTAATGCCGAATAACAATACAAAGAGCAGAAGTTTTGGAGAAATAATATGTTGCTCCATAATGAATACTCATTGTAAAAATCCAAGGGGACTTACTAAAGCTCCCCCCGATCGGATCTCAAAGTGCAAATGAGTTCCTGTTGATTGACCAGTAGATCCCATGATGCCGATACGCTCACCTTTAGATACTGCTTGGCCGGCTGCTACTTCTATAGCAGATAAATGAGCATAGAGTGATTGATACCCATTTCCATGATCTATGATGATATGACACCCGTAACCCCAACCTAAACAACCTGTATAGGTTACTGTACCTGTGTCTGAGGCAATGATAGGTGGAAAGGAGCTATTTGCTATGTCAAGGGCCATATGCCACCACGATGGATAAGAAGTAATAGTTCCTGATGCTGGCCATATAAAGCTCGATGTTCCCTGCACACCTGCTTGTATCTGAGCAAAGTACTGTTGGCCTGTCTGTGTTGTAGGCTTTGGAGCGATAGATCCATCTGGTAAATAGAGTAATTGGCCAGGATTCAGCTGAAAGGTGTCTTGATCGACAAAGTCATTAAAGGGAAAGTTTACAATTCCCTGTGCATCTATGTTGTACTTTTTGGCAATAGTATAAACATTGTCTCCCGCAACAACCGTATATACAATTCCGGTAACAGGTGGAATACTAAGAACTTCACCTGGTTTGATAAGATCCGAACTCAAACTATTCTCCCATTTGATGGTATCTACTGAAATATCATAGCGTGCAGCCAAAGATGCCAGCGTTTCTCCATCTAAAACAGTATGCTCTATTACTCTATCCCGTGGCTTTGATGAGACGATAGTCGTTACCGCATTTTCAAACGGGTCAAATGCAATAGATGTGCTTTGAAAATAGGCTTCTTCATCTGGAACGCCTTCATCATATAAATTATTCTCAGCAATTATAGGACCAGCCACAAGGACTGTTATCATGAGAAGAAAAAAGGATGTGTTTATAAAGGAGTTTGAGTATTTGCCGCGCTTCACAACAAGGAGCGCCACAATAATATCTTTAAACTGTTCAAATGTTCGACCCATAAAAATAGCTCGTGAGAAACTGTACTCTCTGAGAAATGTCAGATATCGAGATAATAATTTCATAGACTAATAGAATTATATCACTTCTTTTTTCTCTATCCAACGCTCTATATCTAGCGCGCTTGCTATTCCCATTCCAGCAGCTGTTCCTGCTTGTCTATACGTATGGTCGACACAATCTCCTGCAGCAAATACGCCTGGAACTGAGGTCATAGATTGGTATGTATAGTCAAACATCACGCCGTCAGGGCGGGGGATGTTCTTTGCAATATCAAGTGCTGCTACAGCACTTGTTACAATATATCCTTTTTTATCAAGTAGTATAGTATCTTTAAATACTGCTGTATCAGGCTTATGGCCTATTGCAATAAACACTCCATCAAGTTTCAGACGACTGACGGCTGACGGCTGATGACTGACGACTAGTTCTACTCCTTCTACTTTTTGCTCACCGAGTACTTTTGTGATAGATGTATTCATAATGATCTCAATTTTGGGATTTTCCCTCACTCGAACCTGCATAATTTTTGAGGCTCTAAAGCTGTCTTTTCGATGAATGAGATACACTTTTTTAGCAAACTTGGCAAGAGTCTGCGCTTCTTCCATCGCCGTGTCTCCGCCCCCAACTACAGCCACAATCTTATTTTTGAAAAAGAAACCATCGCAGGTAGCGCATGCAGACACTCCCTTACCTCGCAGCCTTGTTTCAGACTCAAGACCGAGCCACATAGCTTGTGCTCCAGTTGCTATAATGACCGCTTTAGTGCTATATTCTGTCTTATGTGTTTTAATGGTAAAAGGATGTGAAGAAGTTACTATTTCTTTTACATTATCGTCTAAGATTTCTGTGCCAAATTTCAAGACCTGTTTACGCAAGGTTTGAATTAAATCTGGGCCCATAATTTCTTCATAACCGGGGAAATTCTCTACTTCTGTTGTGAGCATAAGCTGTCCGCCAGGAGGAGATCCAGCAAGTACCAGAGGCTTCAGTCCTGCTCGAGCGGTGTAAAGTGCAGCACTTAAACCCGCAGGTCCGCCGCCAATAATTATTACATTACGTATTTCCATGCATACAGTATATCATCGTCAAAGTTCTATGGCACGATTTATGAGCTTTTCGAATTTTTTAGCTTGTTCTGGAGATATTTCTTGTTTCATATAGAGCAGAATAACTTCGTAAGAGAGTCCATCTATCGCCTTTTTCACAGCAGACATTTGTTGAAGAATTTCGATACAATCTCTCTTCTCTTTGACCATATTCTGAATACCACGCATTTGCCCCAGTATTCTACTTACTCGCCTGTCTAGATGTTCCATATGTTCATTCTACACTATTAGCCTTTTCTTAAAGACTCCAAAAATTCCTTGTTGTTCTTGGTTTTTGGAAGTTTGTCGATAAGTGCCATAATGCCTTCTTCAGGAGTTCTTAAGCCCATCATACGACGCAATGTGGTCACCAGTTCGAATGTTTCTTTATCAAAAAGCAACTCTTCATGCCTGGTACCTGATGCAACAATGTCTATTGCTGGGTATATGCGCTTTTCAGCGATCTTTCGTTCAAGATGAATTTCCATATTTCCCGTACCTTTGAGCTCTTCATAGATAAGATCATCCATGCGTGATTCTGTTCCTACTAGTGCAGTACCGATAATGGTCAAACTTCCCCCTTCTTCACAGTTACGTGCAGCTCCCAGAAATTTCTTGGCTGGGTACAATGCTTGTGGGTCAAATCCACCAGATAGGGTACGTCCAGAACTCGTTATGGTAAGGTTGAATGCACGGGCCAAACGAGTAATTGAATCTAAGAGAATAACGACATGCTTGCCTGTTTCTACCAAACGTTTTGCACGTTCAAGTGCCAGTCCTGCAACTTTAGTTTGTTGTTTAGGCGTCTCATCAAAATGAGATGCTGCAACTTCTCCCACAATACTTCGTTTCAGCTCAGTTACTTCCTCTGGACGTTCACCGATAAGAATGGCGATAATATAGGCTTCAGGATGATTCTTACTCAGCGCCGCTGCAATATCTTTAAGAAAGGTTGTTTTACCTGCTTTAGGCTGAGAAACAATAAGTGCACGTTGGCCAAATCCTATGGGTGATATGAGATCAATAATGCGTGTCGACAATATATCTGGCTCTGTCTCTAACTTGATTTGCTCATGAGGATGAAGTGAAGTAAGTTGGTCGTATTTTTTACGAGTGCGACTCTCTTCTTCAGTCATCTCACGACCGTTAATTTCTTTTATTAATAGAAGGCTGTGAAAGCGTTCTCCATCTTTTGGCGGACGTGCAAGACCTTTAACTTCGTCTCCTTTTCGTAACCAAAATCGACGGATCTGAGAAGTTGATACATATATATCCTCATCAGGATTAACAGTATAATTTTTACGCAAAAAGCCATAACCACCAAACGTGATATCTAATATACCTTCGGATTCATAACTCGATTTTAAATCTTCCTTAAGCTTATCGCTTATCCGCGTATTTGGTGCCTGTGGTCGAGTCGAAACGGGACGAGAAGGTTTTCGAGAAGGTGTTAGTTCGACCTTTTCGATAGGTTTTTCTTCGTATTTTTCTAACATAGTTGAAACGTCAAGCGACGTATCTTGCTCTTGTTTGGAGCTTATTGGATCTGAAGATGACATAAATTGAATAAATTAATAATAAATGACATGCGTATTGTTACGAATATCAACATTGTCTTAATGATAAATGGAGCTAAAAGAATAATCCTCCGTATGAATTTCTTTTCAGTATCTTTTTTTCTAGATCAACGGGTGATAAGTCTTGTTCAGTTGCCTGTACAACGGCTTATATGTTCTCGCTTTCGCGAGACCTCCCTAGAAATTTGAATGTTCAAAAAAGATATCATTGTGAAATTACACTTGGAGGATTATCTAACTATACTCTTGGTTTTAGCATTTGTCAAGAAAGTTATTATTTTTTGATATACTCAAGGAGTATGAAAAAGGGCCCCATTATAATCATTGCACTCCTCATTGCCTTAGTGTTATTTATTGGAGGAATGCAATATGGTAAGCGTGTTGAGACAGCAGATAAGGCTATAGCAATCATCTTAAGTATTACCCCACCGCCTTATACTATTACTATTATTCCTCATGAGTATATTACGGTAAAAAATGAAGAGTGCGATCTATCCTATCTTCTGCCTGACTATGCACGAGATACAAAAGATACAATCACGGTGATATGTGGTAAAGATATTGCTAGTGATTCGGCAAAACTTGATAAAAATAAGTATTCAGAACTCATGCGAGAAAATCCAACAAATAAAATGAAGGTGTATATTAAGGTAAAAACTGAATTCTTACCGCTCATTGAGCGTACATTGATGTTTTCAACCTAACTATGAATATCGCCTATTTTGGAAGTCCTCACCTTTCTGCAGCATTGCTTACTCAGTTAATTGAAAAGGATGATCTTTCAATATCTCTCGTGGTAACCCAACCCAATAAGCCTGCAGGGAAGCGCCTTGAAATGCTGCCTACTGCCGTGAAACTCCTTGCTCAAAAACATACTATTGAGGTATTTGATGAAGAGTCATTTGCAAAACTTCCCCGTCTTCTTGAAAAGAAACATATTGATTTGTGTATTGTTTTTGCCTATGGGCGCATTATTCCCAGCTCACTTCTTGCTATTCCGAAGCACGGATTTTGGAATATTCACCCATCGCTTCTTCCGCTTTACCGCGGGCCTGCGCCGATCATATATCCGCTCATATTGGGCGCTCATGAGACGGGCGTTACACTCATGCGTATGGATGCAGGGCTAGATACTGGTGATATTATTGCGCAAGAACCGGTGGCACTATCTGACAAAGATACTAAAATATCTTTGTCAGAAAAGCTCATCTCATTATCTTTACAGATGATAATGAAAGCTGTTGATTCTACTGCGCATAACGAGCTATTAATGAAAAAACAAAAGAATGAGAATGCTACTTATTCGCGCCTTTTGAAAAAAAGTGATGGCTATATAGCTCCTCATCTTATTCAAGCTGCTCTTGAAGGGAATATAACACCATCTGAGCATATTCCTGAGGTATTGAAAGAATACTGGAATACGTATGAGAAAGATCGATTACATAGAGCTCTTCCAGCAGCGGTAGTTATCCACCGATTATACAAAGGATTACATCCATGGCCAGGGCTTTGGACTAATATAAAATACAATAACATTCAGCTCAGAGTGAAGCTATTAGAACTCAAAGTGGCAAACAACATGCTTATTATAGATCAGATACAAGTAGAGGGAAAAAAGCCCATTGATTTTGCTACATTTAAAAAAGCTTATAATATATTTACCTGATATTGATTTACCCTCTGCAATAGGCTGAATATCTATAATATCTTATAATATTCTCTCCTTAACTCTTTCTATAGCAAAATTACGACATCAATTTATTCAAGGCTCTCCATAAGACTAAAAAAGATATAAATGCCGTCACAACAATACATATAGAGTGTTATTTTTTACTTTTTCAAAATGACACAATATTCTTGTTCGTGGTTTTTATATTTTTTAGAGACATCCCTTCTTTCTTCCAAAAAATACTAGCTTGTTATAACAAGTAATAGATATTCCCGAAGTCTCTATAACAACCTACACAGGAAATCGAAAATCCTAGCACTTAAAGATTTAAAGTGCTATTTTGGGCTCAGATACTGAAAATACATGGATTCTTCTCCTTCGGCAAGCTCAGGATCAGAATGACAGTGAGCAATAGGTGGCCGAGGTTGGAGGGATCCCGACAGCGTCCCGCCAAGGCGGGAGGAGGAAAGCGAGGGCGGAATCTATTGCGAAAGATTTGACATTTTGAGCTTTGAAATTTTAATTATATATACCATACCCCCCTACCCTATCAAAATGACTGCTTTATTTCCCGAATAGTTATCCACATTTATTACACATTCTATTTCATTTTGTCCACTTTCACCAGTTATGGTACAATGATGCGTATGAAAGTGAAAATTAAGCGAATTGACCCTACATTGCCCCTTCCAGAATACCAAACACCTGGTTCTGTAGCCTTTGATTTGTATGCACGGAAAACTACTATTATAGCCCCCTGGAACGCTACTATTATCCCTACAAATATCATCATAAATGTTCCAGAAGGCTATTTCCTCATGCTTTGCAGTCGTAGTTCTACACCTATAAAAAAGGGCCTCATAGTTGCCAATGGCATAGGAGTTATAGATCAAGACTACCATGGCAACGAAGATGAAATAGGCGTGCAAGTTCTCAATTTTACCAAAGAGGATGTTACTATCGACAAAGGTGATCGTATAGCTCAAGCCCTATTAGTATCTATTGCAAAAGTCGTGGAGTTTGATGAACTGAAACAAATGAGCTCAAAATCACGCGGAGGATTTGGCAGTACCGGATAATATGAATATACAAGAACAACAATATCTCGATCTTCTCGTAGATATTCGAGATAATGGTTCCTATAAAGATGATCGAACCGGAACCGGCACACGGAGCTTATTTGGCCGGCAAATGCGTTTTGACCTCTCTTCTGGATTCCCTCTTCTGACAACCAAAAAGGTATTTTTACGTGGCATTATAGTGGAATTATTATGGTTTCTTAAAGGCGAATCAAATATCAAATACTTAGTAGATAATGACGTGCATATTTGGGACTCATGGCCTTATAAATACTATCTGGAGCAATTAGATGGAAATAGACCGTCACTAAGCCAAAAAGAATTTATACAGCGTATAAAAGATGACGCTGAATTTGCCCAAAAATGGGGTGAACTAGGTCCTGTTTATGGAGTGCAGTGGCGTCATTGGCAAACTGCCAAAGGTGGCGAAATAGACCAGATCAAAACACTCATAAACAATATCAAAACAGATCCTTCCTCTCGAAGACACATCGTCTCTGCATGGAACGCCAGCGATATAGAAGAGATGGCAAAGGCCGGACTTCCCCCATGCCACACCATGTTTCAATTTTATGTGCTTGATGGCAAGCTGTCTTGCCAACTCTACCAGCGCAGTGCCGACGTGTTTTTAGGCGTACCATTCAACATCGCATCATATGCACTTTTAACTATGATGGTTGCCCAAATAACGGGCTTGAAGCCGGGTGATTTTGTGCACACGTTTGGCGATGTGCACATATATCTAAACCATATGAATCAAGTGGAGCAACAGCTCAAACGTGATTCTCGCCCGTTCCCCACCATGAAGATCAACCCCGATGTGAAAGACATATTCGACTTCAAACCTGAAGATTTTCAGCTTGAAGGATACGATCCTCACCCTCCCATCAAAGCTCCAGTTGCAGTGTAAGAGTAGTTTATATTGCTATAAGATATATTTACCTAGATTTGAACACTTGATGTATCGTTCATCTCAATTTGACAGTGTA
>CALRFM010000026.1 GCA_943356515.1 Patescibacteria group bacterium | reverse complement strand
CTTTTGGGGAACATTCAAGCCGGGTACCCAATAATAGCCGAACAGAGCAGAAGCTATCTTACATTAGATGAGTATTTGATAGAAAAACCAGACGATTCCTTCTTATTGCGAGTCACTGGCGATAGTATGATAAACGCTGGTATTTTTGAAGGAGACTTGGTGGTAGTAGAACAAAAGGGAAGTTGGGGAGTGGGGGATGTGGTACTGGCAGAGATTGATAATCAATGGACACTCAAGATTTTAAACAAAAAAAATGGCAAGCCGTTTCTAGAAGCTGCCAACCCTAATTACCCCCCCTTTTACCCCGTAAGCGAACTGAAAATTCACGGTTCTATAAAAGCCGTGATGCGAAAGATGGGGAAACGGGTGCATTAGATTTCCAAATGTTCTCTTACTTTGTTATGATGTTAGTACTATGACAACACTCCTATTATTTGCATTTTTATCGGGCCTGGTGACCATCGCCGCTCCCTGTATATGGCCAATTCTGCCTATTGTTCTTTCTTCATCGGCAACCGGCGGCCCGTCCCGACCACTGGGGGTGACCCTTGGGGTAGTAATGAGCTTTTCAATTCTGACTCTTTCTATTGCGTATGTGGTGCGAATCATACCGTTTGATACTGAATGGCTCCGCTACCTATCAGTTGCCATAATAGCGGTACTGGGCCTAACTCTCATTATTCCCGCACTCGGCGCCTATTTGGAAGGAGCAGTATCGAAATTAAGTAGTAGATTTTCTCGAAATTCAGGACCCGCAGATTCTGGGTTTAAAGGGGGACTGTTGACCGGACTATCGCTTGGCATTGTGTGGACCCCGTGTGCCGGACCAATACTTGCAACTATTGCTACCCTTGCGGCAACGCGCGCTGTTTCTTTTGATTTAATTCTCGTAATGATTGCATATATGTTGGGTGTTGCGATACCTCTTTTTGTGTTCTCATTATTCGGACAAAAACTCTTTAATAGTTCTAAAAGACTTTCTAAACATACTAGGCTCATTCAGAAAATATTTGGCATTATTATGCTGGTAACTGCAATACTCATCGCCACGGGGTACGACAGGAATTTACAAACAACCTTACTGAATGCATTTCCATCGTACTCAAGTTTTCTTACCAAACTGGAAACAAATGATGGCGTCACCAAGCAACTTGATACCCTACGCGATAACCCAAGTCTTGCATATATTGCAAAAGCTCCAGATTTTGTTGGCATTGAGAAGTGGTTAAATTCTGAAGCTCTCACGATTGATGATTTGAAGGGAAAAGTGGTACTCGTGGATTTCTGGACCTATACCTGCATAAACTGTATTCGTACCTTGCCCTATGTTACGGGTTGGTATGAAAAATACAAAGATGATGGACTTATTGTAATTGGTGTTCATACCCCAGAATTCGAATTTGAAAAGAAGACTGAAAATGTGGAAAGCGCAATACAACAATACAAAATAAACTATCCCGTGGCGCAGGACAACGATTTTAGCACCTGGCGGGCATATGATAATCATTATTGGCCTGCTAAATATTTGATAGATGCAGAAGGAGTAATACGCTATACCCATTTTGGAGAAGGGGAGTACGATGTTACTGAAAAAAATATTCAAAAACTTTTGAAAGAAGCTGGTTTGAATAAAGAACCAGATGGGACAACCGATTTGGATGCACTTTTAGATATTCCAGAAACCAGATCCTCAGGGGGTCAGACACCAGAAACATATTTGGGGCTTTCCCGCATGGCAGGGCTTACATCGCCAGAGCGAGCAACGGTTGGTATTAACGTTTATTCGTTGCCCAGATCGTTGCCAGTGAATAACTTTGCCTTAGTAGGAAACTGGGACTTGTCATCTGAATCTGCAAAAGTGGGGGAGTCTGGTGCAGGGTTGCTTTTTAACTTCTATGCAAAAGACGTGTATTTGGTGATAACTCCCACATCTACGGATGATAGTATTGCCGTTTTTGTAAACGATGAAGTAGTAACCACAAATGCCGGGAACGATGTAGAAAATGGCTTTGTAACCATAGATGAGCCGCGGCTCTACCACTTGGTGGGCTTTGATAAGAAGCAAGAAGCCCTATTGCAGCTCAACTTCCAGACTGTAGGAACGCAAGTGTTTGCGTTTACGTTTGGAGGGTGAGAAGTTACCCATCCTCATACACAATCTTTCTTCCCTCAAAACTTACTGCTTCATAAGTATTCTTTGAGGTATGGTTAAACCAAAAGGCGGGGATTTTGCCGTATCCACCGGGAATATCGATAACATATTCTGGGATACAAAGCCCTGATATGTGACCGCGGAGTTTTTGCATAATTTCTTTGCCTCTTTCAACCGAAACTCGAAAATGATTGGTGCCTTTGGTACGATCTAAGTGATGAAGATAATACGGTTTTGCACCGCACTCAACAAGTTTTTTGAATAATTCTGCAAGAGTTTGCTCATTATCATTTACCCCTTTCATAAGCACTGTTTGAGAAAGCATCATGGCATCGGTTTTGCGCATCTTCACAACCGCTTCTACAAACTCTGGGGCGACTTCTTTTGGATGATTTACATGAAGCACAACGCCGCAAGGAGTGGCAAGTTGGAGCGATGCTAAAAGCTCTTTTGTTACCTTTTGCGGATAAACGGCAGGAGTACGGGTATGAAAGCGAATCATTTTGACATGGGGAATGTCACGGAGCCTGGCAATAACTTTTTGCAACATATAATCTGTCAACATGAAAGGATCTCCACCCGAAAAGATGACTTCCCAGATCTGTTTGTGAGTTTGGATATATGCAAGGGCGTGTTCAAGATGGGCCGTATTTTCATGCAGGATATTTTTACGAAAACAGAATCGGCAATGGACTGGGCACACATTGGTAAGCATAAGTAAACACCTGTCCGGGTACCGGTGCACGATGCCAGGAACAGGGGAGTGACTAAGGTCACCGATCGGGTCATCAAGCTCAGACTCAAGCTCTATCTGCTCTAAATTATCGGTTAAAACCATTTTTCGAAGCGGGTCATGCAGGTCGTACCAATCTATGAGATCGGCATAATAATTAGGAATGAGAAGGGGGAAGGGATGTTCTATGATGCCAGACACATGAGCTTTGGTAGTATCGATACCTTTTTCTGTAAAGTACTTGAGAAGTGAAGGAATGGAGGTTATAAAATCGTTAGACTGATGCATATGTGATTATGCATATAAATATATCATTCATTACCCTAACCTGCTTGTTGTTTTGAGAGGTGACCGGCAGTTTGGAATGTGAAAAACTCCCCAAGAATCAACGTAACTCTTGCAGTTTTTCTTCAATTCTTTTTAAAACAATACTTGCATAATTAAAATGATCGTCTACATCTTTTTTTGTATAAAACATTTCTACTTTTGATAAACCTGAAAGATGTATTTTATTTCTTGATTCTCTTAGTATTTCTGATGCTTTAAATGATTTTTCTGAAAAAATCTTTGCTCTTTTGCAAGCTCTGTTAAGATTAATAAATTGTGTATATTTTGTAAATTTTTCTGTCCCTTTATGTTCGACAACCCCGCAAACTCTTCGTTCTCCACCATCAATTTCCAGAAGTATTTCCTTTCGTTCTTCAATCCAAAGCTCATCCATTATTTCAGGATTTTTTACTGTATTACTATCAAGATATCTTCTCACTATATAGTGCGTGCAACTTTCAACAATGGTAGCAGTTTGCACAATCATGTCTTTATATAAGGGAAATAAGATTGGCCCCGTAAGACCATTGTAGCGTTCTAAATTGACAAGGAAGACAATATAGCGCAGTACAATAGCAAGATTGGATTTTAAAGTTTCATCTTGAATAAACTCAAATCTTTCTTCTGATTTTTCCTGATTGGGAAGCAACTTAGTAAAGTCACTTTCCATCGTATAACAAATTACTTAAAGAAGGGTAGCCTGCATTTTTGAGATATGCTCCTAGTTTCATATCATTTCTTACACCAAAATCCTTACCGTATAGTTTTTCAATTGTTCCCATATACGTGTCTGATCTTTTTTTTTGAATCCTACCAGTAATAGTTTGTGATTTATTTTTCTTATCCATACATCCATTATACTCACAACTCATTAAGATTTGGTGATTGTTTTTATTTTTTAAACCTCTTCCTCACCCAATCAAACCCCGCAAACTCTCCAGCACGAAAGACCGCAAGTAGAAAGAAAACCAGAATATAGATTATATGATAGCTTATATACCCATTCTTTGGCGGAAATTGGGAAGCGTAAAAAAGGAGCATCATTAAAGATCCTGACCATGCGGTAACCCATAACAATAATCCTGAAATAAGCGCCATGCCTATGGCTATCTCGCCGCCTACTACCAAGAAGTCAACAACCGGACTTCCAGCCATAGATTGAAATATGCCTGCAAATGGACCAACTGCATGCTCTAAATATTGCGTTGCGGTAAATCCGCTCATCAATTTGCCCACTCCTGAAGTGAGAAAGAGAAGACCAAACAGTATGCGAGAGATTGTGAGGATATATTTTTGAGGTGTTGTCATGGGTTAATGTAAGTATAGCGGAACATTTACTTTTGATACTCCGACACAAGCATCAAGGTATCTGTCATTCAGAGCGTCAGCCACGTCAGACATGGCGTGAGCCACGTCAGACGTGGCGTGAGCGAAAGAATCCAGACTGGATCCTTCCCCCGAGTACTCGGGGTCTGGATGACATAGTTCCAAATGACAAGAGAGCATCGGGGGAATTAAAAGAATGTAAGATTATTTTCGAGAAGGTGTGTCAGCCTCCATCACACGCATTACGGCAAGCTCGGCAGATATGACAGCCAGACCCATACCAATTCCTGGCAATGAATCTCGACCAGCATAAAAAAGATTACGAACTTTCATACTTTTATTATTTGGGTGTAAAAATCCGGTATTAAATTTTTTAGTAGTAAAACCAAGGCCGCCACCTCGATACGAATTATAAAGTCGTTGATAATCTTTGATGGTAAATACGCGGTCCACCACCAGCCGTGACCTGATATCTTCACCGGTCATCTGTTCAATGCGTTGTATGACTTTTTCTTTAAAAGCCGCTCGTGCTTCTGGAGTATCTTTTATGTATGCAGAAATAGGTACATACACTCGTATGGCATCACATCCTTTTGGCGCAACAGAAGGATCTGTTTTAGATGAAGTCGTAATGTAAACCAAAGGCTCATTTGGCCACGAGGTATCGGCAAACATATCGCTAAAATGATCGTCCCAATCGTTTGCAACTATAAAGGTGTGATGTTTGAGCTTTTTCACCCCTCCCTTCACGCCAAAATACATGATGAATGCTGAAGATGTGTTGCGCTTATATTCAGCATACTGTTCGTCGTAGGTTCTATGTTCTTCATCCAGGAGCCGAAGCTCAGTATGGGCATAGTCTGCATTTGATATGATAAAGTCGGCGTTGTACCGCTTATTTCTTGCAATTACACTGCTTGCGCACCCGTCTTTGGTAACAATCTTGGCAACAGGCGTTCTGAGTTTTATCGTTGCGCCGTATTCTTTGCATAACATTTCAAGCGCTGTTACCACCTGGTGCATTCCTCCCTGAGGGTAGAATACCCCCGTGTGAGAATCGATATTTGCTAAAGCAGAATACAATGATGGAGTTTGTTGTGGAGGATTACCAATAAAAAGAGAAGAGTAGAGAAGCACCTTTTGCAACTCCTTATTTTTAGTGTAACGAGATACAAATTCTTCCAAGCTATCAAATATAGGGGCCGACAGAGCAGCACGAACCCATGCGAAACGAACTCTGTCAAACATGGAATCATGATTTTTATACGCCACATGCTTCATAGAAAAGTCATAGAGTGATTTACTTTTTGCTAGGTAATCTTTGATATTTTTTGCAGATCCCTTTTCCATAGCTTCAAACTGCTGAAGATTTTTGCTCATGTCCTCATCAATGTCTATTACTTGATTTTTTCCAAAAAACATACGGTAATGAGTTTTGAGTTTGGTAAGGTGGTAGAAGTCAGACGGCTTTTTGCCAAAATGGGCAAAAAGCCGCTCATACACTTCCGGCATTATGTACCACGGAGATCCCATATCAAACGTGTAGCCACTTTCAGAAAACTGCATGACACGTCCACCAATGGAACTATTTTTCTCAAGTATAGTTACTTCGTACCCCATTTGAGCCAACAATGCACCAGCGGTTAGACCGCCTATACCTGCCCCAATGATGATCACTTTTTTATTTTTCATACAGTGTATGACACTTTTATTCTTTGAGAATTAAGTATACACCCTATGTCAGCAAGACAACTCAATTATAGTGAAATACTATGTATCAAGTGTGTAGTACTTATTAAGATCAAATAGTTTCTACTATAAAATATACTTTTCAATAGCAATCGCAAGACCATCCTCGCTTATGGGCGGACATACATAATCGGCCGCTGCTTTGAGTGATTCTTCACCATTGTCCATGGCAATTTTCAGTCCTGCAGCAGCAAACATAGTTATGTCGGTTGCACCGTCTCCTATGGCTATGGTTTCTGCAACCGATATATTGAGTTTTTCTTGAATATAGCGCATTCCATTTCCTTTGGTAGCATCTTTATGAAAGAGGAGTGCTGCAAGCCATTCTGGGTTTAGCCAATGTTTTCCGATATAAAAAGCATATTCATGGGGAAGTTCTTGAACTGCTTGTTCCAAAAGATGGGCATTTTCATGCGTAGTGCAGGTGAACGAGAGCCCAGATATGATGCCATCGAATTCGTTTATATCTCCATCATCATCCCAGTTGTTGTCAGACAAAAAGCCTGTTTCTAAAAAATAAGGTTCAGCGACATTTAAGATTTCTTGTATCTCTGAGTCGGGTATATGCAAGTCATATGCATTTGAACCATCTGGATTTAATATTTTTGATCCATTTTCTACCACATGGTACCCTGGTGGAATAGTGATGTTACTCAGAAAGGCTTTAAAATATTCTTTCGAACGTGCGGTAACAAACGTGATAGCAAGTTTTTCAGCCGCTTTATGAAGAGCATCTAATACTTTTTTTGATGGCACATGGCTCCCTTCAGTAGTGATTGTCTCGTCGATATCAAGCGCAAGAAGTTTGTAGTTCATGCTCTATTATACTTCATGATATACTTCGCCTATATGTCCCAAGCTAAATTCGCTCCCATTTTTATCATGATTGCAGCTACGCTATGGGCAGTAGATGCTTTGTTTCGCACCCAGTTGACCTACACCATCCCAAGCACTTTTATTGTCATGATCGAACACTTTATAGGATTTCTTATCTTAAGCCCACTGATATTCAAATATTGGAATGACATAAAAAACCTCAAAAAACATGACTGGCTGATACTTCTTGCAATGACTATCGTAAGTAGTGTTTTGGGAACGGTACTGTTTACCGAAGCTTTGGGAAGAAGTTTTGCAGAATTTGATTTCGTAACACCCATATTATTACTAAAACTTCAGCCGCTGTTTGTGGTTGCGTTATCGGCTTTAGTATTGAAAGAGCGCATATCGGTGAAATTTATTGTTCTTGCCATCTTGGCTCTTGTCGGAAGCTATTTGATCAGCTTTGGTTTCAGCCCCATATCACTTCAACTTGCCGGTAAAGAGCTTGTATTTATACTTGCGCTTGGTGCTGCTGCATCATGGGGAACTGGTACGATTTTAAGCAAACACGCACTCAAACACATTCCCTTTCCTGCACTTGCTGGGTTGCGGATGCTCCTGGCTGTCCCTATTGCCTATATGTTCTCACTGTTTCTGGGACAGGCATTCAACCCAATGACTATTGGAGTAGGGGAGTGGTGGCGCTTTTTGGTCATAGCAGGAATCACCGGTGGCGCTTTGGCAATATATTTGTACTATAAAGGATTGCAAAACACCCCGGCGCGCGTTTCTACCTTTGCCGAACTCATGTTTCCGGTGGTAAGTATTTTCATAGCCATAACACCCTTAAATCCCTACGGAGCTGCGCAAGTCCTGAGCATGGCCAATGTGCTGGGCATTGTTATCTTGATCGGATCGGTACTCATGATAAGCTTTATGGGTTCAAAACATGCCGAGTAACCCCACCATTCTCATGTTTCAGAAGGATTCAGATTTACTTGTCTCCTTACATGATACGTACCATGTAATATTTGTTGATGTTGACATATCAGTCGATCCCTACCTGTTTGCACAGACTATTGCCCAAACATATTCCTCTGGCAAAACTCAGATTGCGGGAACGCTTGCCATAACTGATGAAGCGTCTGTTGTATCTGCATACGTTTCGCAGTTCTTGAATCTTTCTGCACCTTCTCCTAACAGTATATTTAATGCACAAAATAAATATGCTTTCACGCAGACAGTGTCACGTATAGCGGCCCACCTTCTTCCTCCCACTAAGCTTATTGATGCAACATCTCAAAAGGTTTCTCTCTCGTACCCCATATTTATTAAGCCAGTTTATGGCGTGGCTTCGCAACATGCATTCACCATTGCTTCTCAAAAGGAGCTGCATCACGTTCTTTCTACTCATGTATATACCAACCAAACGACCTATGATTGGTATGATCAATTTTACAAGCGTGAATCACCCGATCATTTTTCAACATCAGTTTCGTATCTTGCTCAGCCGCTTATTACGGGCAAACAATACACGGTAGATGGATTTGTATATCAAAACGCTGTCACTATTTTAGGATATACGGAATCTATACTCACCCCAGATGCCAAAAGCTTTGCTCGATTTGATTACCCCGCAAACCTACCTTGGCACCAAACTGATGAGATTGAAGCGTTTCTCCAAATATATGTACGCAAAACTCATTACAATAATGCAGGATTCAATTTAGAATTTTTTATAACTGAACAAAATGAAGTGAAAATTATTGAATTCAACACGCGCATTTCTTCCCAATTTATTCCCCTTTTTAAGAGTCAGTATGAAATGTCCGTACCCATGATGATGGCGCAGCTTGCCTGTGGAACCTACCCCAATATCACAAAGAAGAAGATATTTAACTGCACAAGTAGTCTGGTATATAGAGAATCTGAAGATAAAAACGTGCTGACCGTTCCTACACAAGATCAGATTCATACGTTGTATACTAGTAATCCACACCTCTTGCATATTGATATACTGGTAAAAGAAGCTACTAAGCTTTCAGATTACCGACAAGACTCGTATTCTTTCAGATATGCAAAAGTAGCAATAGGGGCAGATACACGTGAAGAAATTCTAACAATTGCCAAAGATCTCACGCCCCAAAAGCTTGGAATTACATTAAGATAAAAAAATGAAAACAACCAACATAATCCTTGTAGATCTGGTACATCCCAGCATTTCAAAAGAGGAAGCTGATGGTAACTTGAAAGAAACACTGTCTCTTATAGATACATTTAATGGAGGAAAATTGGTGGAAGTCATTTCGCGTCGAGTCCAGCCACATCCTCGCATGTATATCGGAACGGGTAAAGCTGCTGAGATTGCAATCATCATTGAAGAAAAAGATATCGATATTGTCATCGTTAATACCATCGCCAAGCCCACTCAGCTCTACAAACTCTTGCAAACGTTTTGGCCTTCAAATCCCAACATCCAAGTATGGGACCGCGTAGACCTCATATTGAATATTTTCGGGAAACACGCCCGCACCGCAGAAGCCAAGATTCAGATAGATTTAGCTAAAATGCGCCACATGGGGCCGCGCATGTATGGGTTGGCTAAAACTCTGGGCCGCCAGGGCGGTGGCATAGGAGGTCGGGGAATAGGGGAGACCAATGTAGAGCTTATGAAGCGTCACTGGCGAGTTCAGATGAAGCAAGCCAAAGATGAACTGGCCAAGCTTACCACACACCACAAACAACAATTAGAACGAAGACGGCTGCAAGGATTTAAAACCGTATCTATCGTTGGGTATACCAATGCCGGTAAGACTACGCTTTTCAACATACTTACCAATAAGAAAAATTATGTTAAAAATGAACTCTTTGCAACACTCGACAGCGCAGTAGGTCATATCTATCTAACTGATAAAAAGACCCCAGTCGCAATCACCGACACCATTGGATTTATTCAAAATTTGCCAGCCTCGCTTATTGATGCGTTTAAATCTACTCTCATAGAATCTATTCATGCGGATGTTCTATTGCATGTGATTGATGTTAGCGATCCGCGCATGAATGAAAAAAAGAGGGTGGTAGAGCAAATCCTTACCGAGCTTGGTATAGAATATAAACCCGTCATAAACGTTTTGAATAAATTCGATGCAGCAACTCCTGCAGACAAACAAGAGTTACATAAGGGAGTGCCCAAAAATATGATTGTCATATCTGCAAAAATCGGGCAGGGGATAGAAGAGCTTAAAAAGATGATAGGAGACACACTGTCATCCTGACCCCGAGCACTTGGGGGAAGGATCCAGTCTTTGTCATGCTGTCCGCCAGCTGGCGGATGTTTCAGCATCTTTTAG
>CALRFM010000025.1 GCA_943356515.1 Patescibacteria group bacterium | reverse complement strand
TTCAATAACTCCTTCGCCTCAACATATTGGGGCCTGAGCTTAAGTGCTTGCTTTACAAAAGATAGCGCTTCTTCTTGGTATAACACATCTTGAGTTTCACCATAGAGTACCGAGTAAAACAGAGCAGTCATATAATATCCCTGCGCGTCATGTGGAGCAAGCTGCGTGGTGTACTTCATTGCATCGACAGCAGTAATAAGATCTTGAGCGTCATTGCTGACCTGATAATATAAGTAATAATTACGTGCCTTTGACCGCCAATACAATATATTTTTGGGCGACCGAGCGATTGCTTGGGCATTATAAAGTTTTGATCGATCAATAAGAGCAATCACCTCTTCAGTTGAGCCTTCTTCAAAAGAGCTTATAAATGCCATGTGCGCCATATAAGATGAGAGTTTATCTTCATAGACATGTTCGTACTTCAGATTCATAGCGTACATGAGAAGTTGCGCGGCACTCTGATAGTCTTCTTCTGTTGCTTGAACTTGTGCTTTTGTATACAACATATCTGCATAATACATGCGGCCTACGTAGCCCAATAGTATGATGGTCGTGAGTACTATCACTGTCATTGCGAACTTATTGATGGATCCTTTTCTGCGCGGATCAGGATGACTTTTCTTAGTAATTACAATGATCATTCCTGGAATAAGATAGAAAAACAGTTGAATGGTTGTAGTGGAAAACCCAAAAAAATTGGTCGCCAGAATACTGATGTACGATAACACCAAAGCAAAGGGGAGCGCATGTTTCGTCTGTGTGCACAACATCAAGGTTCCTACAATAACTCCTAAGTAACTGATAAACCCAAGCGTACCCGTGGTAGCAAGATAGTGCAGAAATTCATTATGAGCCTTGTTGTATACAAAGTCCCATTCGGATGTTCTGTTGTGCTCTATAGGTTTGGTAAAATAATATGCATAGGCAAACGTTTCTGGCCCCGATCCAAATACGGGGTACTGTTTCCACAAATCTAATGCCCCTTGCCATACGTAGGTACGAATAGTAAACGAATCGGTTACTTGTAAATGCTCTGGAACTTTCTCTGTAAATAATGACGAGCCAAATGTAAGAATGGTTCCTGTTATGACTACAATCGCAGTGATGGAGCTTATAACTACGAGAGATCGAATGTTCTTGCGAATCTTGAATGAGAAGAATAGTATAAAGCCGATAGAAAGAGCAAGCGCTACGGCGTACCATGAAGACTTAGATTTAGTGGCATAGAGGGCAAATAGATTGAGCATAAGATACACGCTTATCAGACTTCGATGAAGCTTAGTTGAGCTTATAGATTCATTAAGAAAATATAATCCAATAAATAAATGGATAGCCAAGTATGAACCAAGCCAATTGGGCTGGCCGAGTGTGGAAAACATGCGCACATGGGGTGCAAACTCTGCAGTCCAACAGGTATTAGTAAGTTCGCCGATAAATAAAAGGCACGATAGATCGTACCCAAACCACCCAGGAATAGCCCAGAGAATAACCAATGCTGATGAGCCGAGTGAAATAAGTAAGAGTCGCTTAAGGTGTTCTTTATCAAATGTTTGAATAAAAACAAATAAAAGCGATATATAAGCGACGATAGAAAGAAGCCCACCATTCCATCTTCCGTAATAACCATAAAGTGAGGTGTGTGGGTCTATGGAGAAGTACGTTGATATACCTAAGGCCAAAAGAAACATACCGAACGGATATAAGAGTTTTAAAAAAATGATTGTTGGTCGTTTAATAAGATAATGCCCGCTGTAAAGACCTGTGGTTATGATGGCGACAGCGTAAATTCCTATGATTTTATTAAACTCAAACATCTCGCTGGTGGCCGAACTCATAACCAGTGGGGTGAGTGCAAAGAGTGTATAATAAAGGAATCGAATTAAACGAATCATATGTCAATTATACCCAATTTTCGCCGGCTCCGCCTTCCCTTCTTTTCGTCATTTAACGCCTTTTTTGACCTCGGAACAACCGTGACGCGCATAGGGGTGCAGGATCGTGGGATAGTTATGCGGGAACCAAGTTATATTGGCTATAATAGTAAAGTCAAGGACTATATATTCTTTGGCCAAGAGGCAAAAACAATATTGGGTAAAACGCCCGATTTTATACAAATTTCACGGCCGATGTCTCATGCTATAATTGCTGACTTTGATGCAGAGGTGGCATTTCTTCGTCATTGTATAGAAACATCTATAAAACCGTATTTGGCAGAATATGCATTCATCAAACCACCGATTCATGCCATTGCATCAACTCCTTCTATAGCTACAGAAATAGAGCGAAAGGCAGTTGAAGAGTCACTTCAAAAATCTGGATGCACCCAGGTAACCATAGTAGACAGAGCGCTGGCAACTGCTGCAGGGAGTGGCTTTAATGTATTTTCACATGAGCCACAATTTGTTATCGATATTGGGGGAGGACTCGTGGAAATGAGTGTCGTGAGTGGTGGGGGAGTGGTGGCACAAAAAGTGCTCAAACAAGCAGGTGACAATATGAATAAACTTATTGCAAATTACGCATATTTAAAACACGGCATTGTTTTGGGGGAAAATACCTGTGAATCTTTAAAAATAAAACTTCTTTCATTTGACGAGAATGAAGAAAAGATTGTAGTACGAGGGAAATCACTTGAAACTGGGTTGCCCAAATCGATAAATCTCAAATCATCTGATATTCGTGAAGCAATCATAAGCCAATTTCATGCCATATTAGATAGTACGCGCGAGCTTATAGAGAATGCACCACCAGAAATTGCAGATGCTATTTTTAAACAAGGTATAGCACTTGCGGGAAAAATGGCAACCATTCCAGGAATAGAAAAATACTTTCATCAAGAACTTAAGATAGATACCTTTGTTGTTGAGCATGCTGCAGACGCCACCATACATGGACTTATGCGCCTTGCAAAAGACCAAGAGGCACTTTACAATATATCGTCACCTACGTATTGACCTTTGAGTTTGTATCGTATATAATGTCTTTCACTTCATAAGGTAAGTAGAATCTTCTAAACTACCTTAAGGAACTGACCATCGTTCTAAAAGATAGTCATAGCACTTTTACATATCGATCATTAGTTTAATAATCGGGTTAGGAAACAGCCACGTCGGACGTGGTCAATCTAACAAACATTCAAGAAATTTTTATAGAGTTCAATTCGAGCTCTAGGATGAAATTATTTAAGAAATTTATTTTTTTAAGAGTTTGATCCTGGCTCAGGATGAACGCTAGCAGTGCGCCTGAGATATGCAAGTCGAGCGTTGTCCCGACGGATCCCGCAAGGGGCTCGTCGGGGAAGCGGCGGACGGCTGAGTAACACGTAGGGACCTACCCCAAGGTAAGGAATAGCTCATCGAAAGATGGGGTAATGCCTTATAGTCCCCCGACGTCACGTCGGGGGTAAAGGATTTATTCGCCTAGGGATGGACCTGCGGCTTATCAGGTAGTTGGTGAGGTAACGGCTCACCAAGCCTATGACGAGTAGCTGGCCTCATGAGGGTGGTCAGCCAGAGGGGGACTGAGACACGGCCCCCACTCCTACGGGAGGCAGCAATCAGGAATCGTCGACAATGGGGGAAACCCTGATCGCGCGACACTGCGTGTAGGATTAAGCTCTAACGAGTGTAAACTACTGTGGTACAGAAAGAAGCCTTCGGGCTGACGGTACTGTACTAGAAAGGGGCCGCTAACTGCGTGCCAGAAGCGTCGGTAATACGTGGGCCCCAAGCGTTATCCGGTTTTATTGGGCGTAAAGGGTCGTGTAGGTGGGTAGATAAGTTATCTTTGAAATTCAGAGGCTTAACCTCTGGTCTGGAGATAAGACTATCTGTCTAGAGTTTCTTTTAGGGTAAGCGGAACTGAGTGAGGAGTAGTGAAATGCGTTGATACACTCGGGAACACCAGTGGCGAAGGCGGCTTACTGAAAGGAGACTGACACTGAGACACGAAAGCTAGGGTAGCGAAGCAGATTAGAGACCTGCGTAGTCCTAGCCCTAAACGAATGTTCGCTAGCTGCATTGCTCCCGCATTTATGCGGGATTGGTGTGGCGTAGGTAACCCGTTAAGCGAACCGCCTGGGGAGTACGGCCGCAAGGCTAAAACTCAAAGGAATTGGCGGGGAGGCACACAACCAGTGGAACATGTGGCTTAATTCGATACAAACCGAAGAACCTCACCAGGGTTTGACATCCCGCCTTATGTTCCCTTCGAAAGAAGGGAATTGCGTAAGCGCGGCGGGACAGGTACTGCATGGCTGTCGTCAGTTCGTTCCGTGAGGAGTGCCCTTAAGTGGGACAACGAACGCAACCCCCATCGTATGTTACAAGTATCATACGAAACTGCCCCCGATATTATCGAGGGAGGAAGGAGGGGCAGATGTCAAGTCAGCATGGTCCTTATACCCTGGGCTGCACACATGTTACAATGGGAAGAACAATGGGTCTTGCTAGCTCGCGAGAGTATGCGAATCCCTTAAATCTTCTCTCAGTTGGGATTGGAGTCTGCAATTCGACTCCATGAACTTGGAATTGGTAGTAATCGCGGATCAGTCATGCCGCGGTGAATACGTTCTTGCCTCTTGCACACACCGCCCGTCAAGCCAACAAAGTCACTGGCATTCGAACTCCGATGTATATCGGGGGAGAGTACTGGTGGCGATGAGGGTTAAGTCGTAACAAGGTATCCCTACTGGAAGGTGGGGATGGATCACCTCCTTTCTAATTTTTTTAAAATTAGACGTTTGCATTTTGACATTCGTGTCAAAAGAACCCGTTTAATAGTTATGCAACTAACAACGGAAGATCGACTATAAACACTGTTAGTAGTCGAAATCTTCCTAACCCGATTTCTAGACTAATGAAAGATATGTTAAGCAGAAAGCTGAAGATGATCTTCAATGCGTTCAACGCGCTTCTTCAGATGTATATTATCCTGATCAAGAAAGTTTATAATAGTATTATTCTTATTGATCATTTCTTTTCTTAATTCTTTAATTTCAGTACTCACACTTTTTATTCCGATTTCTAACACTCCTTGCCTTTCATCTAAAGAGGTTACCTTTTCATCTAAAGAACCAACTTTTTCATCTAAAAAAGTTACCTTTTCATTTAAAGAACCAACTTTTTCATCCAAAAAAGTTACCTTTTCATTTAAAGAACCAACTTTTTCATCTAAAGAGGTTACTCTTGTATCTAAAGAGGTAAGACTCTTTTGAATAGGACTCAATAGTTCTTGTAGTTGTTTTAACGTAGCTGGTTTAGAATCTGACATAGTATGATATTACTATATAATGGTATATTATTCAACCATTATACATATCAAAAATATACGCTTTAAAAAAGGTCCATACCAGAGTACAGTCCAAATTCCTTGGCTGCATGTTTTCCCTGAATAGTGATTTCTATGAAGCGTTTATTCTGATATCCAGAACTTCCTATGGTCATTCCCGCCTCACCATTGGGCACGTCTTTCAGTCTGTTGTAGCAAGTAAATTCTCCCACTTTTGTTTGAATCTTTTTGCCTAGTTCAAAACCAATTTCATCGGGGAGAAGTGTTGTTTTGGTATTGCCAAAATTATCGACCCACCACACGGTTTTTGGAGCGTCGGGAATACTATCTAATGACATTTCCTCACTTGGTACATCTTCTTTATCGTGCAACCATTTACCGAGAAATGGCATATATTCATAACTTCGGAATTGAGTAAGCATAGTACGTTTTTGTGCATCTGCTTGAAATTTACCTTTCGTAACAAATGCTTCGGTAACCGTTGAAATGTCTGTTACATACAACTTATCGATCATGCCAAATTTTTTGGCAAGAGATAGCGTGTTACCTGCAATAGTAGAAACAATGATTTTATTATTGTAATAAAAGTATCCAAAGGGAGTGCCATTTTCATATTTTTTACCCAATCCATGACGAGGAGCTGCATTTACCATGATCACGCCTTCAGCACCTGTTGCTGAATCTAGCATATCAATAAGATTACCAGCAGCTTCAATTTCATTGAAGTTGCCAACACCTACAAAGCTAATATTCGCTCCAGGAAACAACATAGACGCTCGAGTTGTCTGGCGACCTTGCTCGTTGTTGTCACGACAGTCTGTGATGATTGTTATAAACATAGTAGAGTGATAGTATAGTATGTAATTAGTACACATTCAATACATAATCGAATGTGTCTGGGAAAAGAACATGATACATTATTTTTGTGTATTAATCTAGTATAATTGTTTTCTATACTTTGGGTGTGTGGCTTCCCGACGGTAAGTCGGGATCCCGACCGAGGATTCGAGCGTCGGGACAGTGGTAGAGCGCCCCGCCGTGGCGGGAAGGTCGATAGATATGATAAGGTTTATATTAAGGGTGTGTGGCTCAGTGGTAGAGCGCTTTCCTGATAAGAAAGAGGTCGATGGTTCGATCCCATCCACACCCACTGTCTTAGCCATCAGCTCTTAGCCGATAGCAATTAGCTTCTCATAGCTAAACGCAAACGACTATCAGCTAATATTGGACTCGTAGCTCAGTTGGTAGAGCGCTCGGTTTACATCCGAAAGGTCACAGGTTCGAGCCCTGTCGAGTCCACACAATATTTCTGTAAGGGTCGGACCTTTTTAGATTATTTTTTGGGGAGGGGGTAATAAATCAATTATAATATGAAACTACCCATCTTTCTAGAAATACTAAAAACCATCATATTGCCGGCCTTTATTGGAATAATCACATATTTAATAACTAAAAAAATAGATCTGCATAATAAAGAAAAAGAAGAAATAAGAGAAATTCAAAGAAAACGCTATGAAGAATTTATCGATGAAATGGAGGATGCATTAGAAATTGGCCTCCCATCGGTGAAAAATTCTTCCAAGCAAATAAAGACTCAAAGATTGATACATCAAAAACTAAATAAATTAACAGGAAAAATGTTTATAAGTGCGCCAGATGAGATTGTTAAATTAATTAACGAGAATTTTAACGGCTCATTTCTTGCAGAGAAAAGACGACCAATATATTACGAAATGAGGAAAAAACTGTTAGGTAAAACCAGTCTAAAAAAGGAAGATTTGTTGTGGTGGTCTAAAGATGGAAAATACAATTAAAAAAGCTGGGAATTTTTTGAAAATAGTTCAGATTGACCAATACTGGATTCCCGATCGGGGTCGGGAATGACACAAGACTGGATTCTGAATCAAGTTCAGGATGACATAATAGCATCCTTAGCTCCACCACATTCCCCCATGACAAACACTCCTAAATCTGTATATAATCAAAGGTATGTCACCTCAAAGCTCCAGTAGATTGCGCATGTATATAGCCGGTTTTTTTGAGGCTCTTGTAAATATTTTTATCTTTCTTCCCTATTTCTTTTCGGTAAAAAAACTTCTTCATACGTTATTTGATCCGTGGAAGAACTTGTCAAGTCCGAAAGTCACCAAAGGCTTTTCCTTTTCAGTACTCTTTAATAACCTTATGTTTGACCTTATATCGCGCGGTATTGGAGCAATGATGCGTGGTGCTATAGTAACCTTTTTTATTCTCATACTCATGTTTTATTTTATGATTATTCCCTTTGTAATCATTCTTTTTGCCATCACTATTCCTTTTGCTTTAGGGATATTTGCCATAACCCCTTCTGAAGAAGAACACAAAGAAGCGATGAAAGAGGTATTTATAAAAAATCATTTGCTCAAAGAGGAAAACTATCAATTCGTGGAGCAATGGTATGAATATATATATGATCTGATTTTGAAACCTGAACCGTGGTGGAAACTTAAGCATCTTATGAACGTACCGCCTTTGGCCCGCGATTGGAGCATGGGTTACACACCTACGTTAGATGAATATGGGGAAGATCTCACGAGCACCGGGTATCAGATGTCTATACGTAATCATGTTATTGGCCGCAAAAAGGAATCGGCCATGATAGAACGAGCGCTTTCCAAATCAGACGAGGCAAATGCCATTATGGTAGGCCAAGAAGGAGTAGGGAAGCATACCATCATAAATGATTTTGCACGAAGTATATATGAAGGAAAGGTTAATTCGCTTCTTGCCTACAAACGTGTGCTTATGCTGAATATGGAAAAGATTTTGTCTAAATATACCGATAAAGCGCAGCGTGAATTGTTTTTTGAAGAACTTATGAAAGAAGCGTCAGTTTCACAAAATGTCGTGGTAGTAATAGACAATATAGACCGTTACCTGAGCGCTCAGTCTGGTGAAGTAGACCTTTCAAGCTCGATTGAGAAATTTGCTGGAACCAATAGGCTGCAAATGATAGGTATAACAACACCATATTTGTATGAATCTACCGTGTTTCCCAAAACCAATATTCGCTCATTGTTTGAAAAGTTGGAAGTTGCCGAAATATCTAAAGAACATGCCAAATATATACTTCTTGACAGAACCCTGTGGTTTGAACAAAGACACCATCTTATTATTCCGTATGAAATCATAGGTCTTGTGATTGAAAAAGGTGACTTCTACCTTACTTCGGTGCCGTTCCCTGAAAAGGCGTTGCAACTGATGGATTCTGTCTGCGTATATACACAGCAAACTGCTAAAGCCACAAAGGTGCTTCCCGAATATGTCGATACCGTGCTTGCCAATAAAACCCATACACCAACAACACTTTCAGATGTATTAAAAGACAAACTACTTCACTTAGAACAATTACTGAGTAAACAAATTATTGGACAAAAAGAGGCGATAGATGAACTTTCATCGGCTTTAAGACGTGCATTTTTAATGATAGGGAAGCGTAAAAAACCACTTGCATCATTTTTGTTTTTGGGCCCAACGGGAGTAGGGAAAACAGAAACAGCCAAAGTGCTTTCCAATGTATTTTTCGATACATCAGAACATATGAGTCGGTTTGATATGTCCCTATACCAAAGCACTGATGATATTGGAAAACTCCTTGGATCTGTGGAAAAGCTCAATCCTGGACTTCTTACCAAGGCCGTGCGAGAACATCCGTACGGCGTGCTTCTTTTGGATGAGATAGAAAAGGCCCATCCAGATTTACTTAATATCTTTTTGACGATGCTTGACGAAGGGTATTTTACCGATAGTTATGGTCAACAAGTTGATTGTAAAAACTTGGTGATTATCGCCACTTCTAATGCCGGCTCTGACCATATGTTTGCCCTGCTTGCACGCACCAAATTACAACAACTAAGCTCTGACGACATGAGCACCACTACCATTATTGACTACTTGGTAGAAAAGAAGCTGTTCTCACCGGAATTTTTGAATCGATTTGACGGAGTAGTAGCGTATCATCCACTGGGTACCGATACCGCTCTGGTTATAGCGCAAGGCTTGGCCAAGAGTATCGAACAATCAATACTCGAAACTCATGACGTAACCGTACGCATTTCTGCGGCAACAATAGAAAAGATTACCAAAGAAGGCTACAACATTCAATATGGGGTACGTAACTTGCAACGTATATTTATGCAGCATGTGGAAGATGTAATAGCAAAGGCACTTTTGGATGGGTCAGTCAAAAAGGGCGAGGCGATGGATCTGTGATACTGTCATCCAGACCCCGAGTACTCGGGGGAAGGATCCAGAAACAATACATGGATTCTTCGGTCGTCACTTCGTTCCTACTCAGAATGACAGTTATAAAATACTGGTGAGCTCTTCTGGTTTTTCAATAAGATAGGTAGGGCTATGTTCAGCTAAAATCTTCTGAGAGTTGAGCCCCCATGAAACTGAAATAATGTCAATTCCTACTTTTTTACTTGCTTCAATATCGCGCACTTCATCACCCACATAGATAGTTGTTTTTGCGTCAAGTTTGCGTTCTTTCATAAGTTTTTGAATAACCTTATGCTTACCAAATATATTTCTGGCTGAATAGATTGGGTTAAAGAGTTCTCGTATTCCATGGCGCTGCAGAAACATACTCACCGCTTCTTCATCATTTGAAGTAATGATAGAGAAGTGATAATTGGCACTGAGCTCTCTGAGGATAGCTTCTATTCCGGGTATACAATGAAGTGTATTGATCTGCTTAATATATTCATTACGGAATGTTACCAAATATCCAGGAAGGCGAATTAACGGTACACCTAATGCTTTCAAGACTTCTTTGGGAGTCATATCACGTAAGGTTGCAAGTTCCTCCTTTGATAAGGGCTCGATGTCTAATTGGTGCGCCATTTGATTGAATATTGCAACCATTGTATCGTAGCTATCTACGATAGTTCCATCAAAATCGAACATGACGTGCTTATATGTTTTTTTCATATCATATTGTATCATTGTGTATGGCAGATACAAACAAGGGTAAGCTTATCATTATTGAAGGCGCTGACGGTACGGGGAAAACAACCCAAGTATCACTTCTTTTAGAATATCTGGAGAACAATCACATTCAACACAACGTGTATGATTTTCCGCAATATGAAACATTTTATGGCAAGCTTATTGCATCGTACCTGCGAGGGGATTTAGGAACTCTGAAAGCCATATCGCCCTATGTTTCTGCACTTCTATTTGCTATGGATAGATCTACTATTGCAAGTCAGATGCAAGAAGACCTAAACAATGGAATGCTTCTTATTGCAAACCGGTATGTGACATCTAATATGGCACACCAGGGTGGAAGGTTTCATGCCCATAAGGAGCGTGATGCATTCTTTTCTTGGTTAGAAACATTGGAATATGATCAACATAAGATGCCCTGTGAAGATATGGTGATACTCCTCGATATGCCTGCAACTACTG
>CALRFM010000024.1 GCA_943356515.1 Patescibacteria group bacterium | reverse complement strand
TCGTGGAGTATCAAAAGCAAACTTTCCGTTATACTTAAAGGAGATGGAATACCGATACAATCACAGAAAAGAAAACATACTAGAACCTATTATGAAGTTGTATTTTGGTTACGTTTCGTACTAATTACCAAGAATTAATTACATTATATAAATTTTAAAAAATATGAATATTAAAACAGAATTAGATATTGCTGGACAAAAAGTAAAAGGGGTTGCTCAACAGGTCAAAGGTGAAGCTGAAATTATGTCAGGACAACAATGGAAGGGAAATAGTAATAAAATTCGTGGAAAAGCAAACGTAGCTGTAGCAAATGTAAGAACTAAATTAAAAAAGTAATAATTTAATATATGGAAGAACCAAATTTTTCTTTTTCTCCTCTTCTGTTTCTTCAGATTTAGGATGCTTTAGTTATTGATATAATGTACGTATGAAAAATGCCATTATTTTACACGGCGGTCCATCAAAAGAGGAGTATTATGATCCAAAAGCTCCTAGCTCGAGCAACAGTCACTGGATTCCTTGGCTTCAAGGGCAATTATTAAAACACAATATTCCAACAGCTACTCCAGAAGTACCAAACTCGTATGATAGAAACTGGAATGTATGGAATAGAGAGGTCGAACGTTTTGATATTGGACCAGAAACCATTCTTATTGGGCATAGCACTGGAGCGGGATTCTTTGTTAAATATTTCAGTATTCATAAAGACCTTACAGTTAATAAGGTTATATTGGTAGCTCCTTGGATTGATCCAGATAAAGAATTCACCAAGAATTTTTTTGATGATTTTGAAATTGATCCAGATTTGCCAAAACGAACCAATGGAATCGTCATCTTTCATTCCGATAACGATCAAGACAGTGTCCATAAATCAGTAGATATCATCCGTAAAAAAATAAAAGATGTGGAGTATAAAGAATTCCACAATTATGGGCATTTTTGTTATGGTGATTTAAAGTCCAATACATTTCCAGAGTTATTAAAGATTACACTCATATGAAAACCCTCACAAAAGAACTCGTCTTGGAATTTTTATCTCATCATAATCTTATGTCTATTGCAACCTATGGTGATTTTCCTTGGATTGCAACCGTGTACTATACCTTTGATCACAATCTCAATATCTATTTCTTAAGCAGCCCTACTACCCTTCACGTCAATCATATTCTCCAAAACCCCAAGGTAGCACTATCTATTGCAGATAGTCATCAGGGAATTAGCTCAAAAAAACGTGGACTTCAGATTTCTGGAGAAGCGCACCAAATATCGCAAATAGCAGTAATCAAACATACGCTTCAATTATGGAAATCAGCACTTGGTGTGGTTGACCCGAGTCTTACTCATAAAGTAGCAATAGGAAAAATGTTTAAAATTACTCCCAAAAAGATCAAGCTCTTTGATCAAAAACTTTTTGAAGTAGAAGATGGTAAAGAGCCGGTTTTAGAGATGTAAATAATTAACTTTGAGATGGAAATATCATAACTTCCCCATTACACGTCGGTAATCTCTAAATGCATCTCTCCATCTTTGATCGTTAATTTCTTTCCCTGCAAACAAATCAATGAGGAGTTCGTCGTATTTTGATTGACTTTGCCAGGGGGTTGAATCAATACGTATATCACTCACGGGGAGAAGTCTTAATGGAAGTTTTTTCACCAGATGGTGATGGAGTGTTCCCAGTTGCCCATGTATATTTGATTGTTTTTCATCTCGCTCGGATTTTTGAGCAACTTCAGAAATCTGTTCAATAATAGTCTGATTCCTCTTCTCTGTATTTGCCACAAGTCCTCGTGCAAATCCTTTAAAGTCATTAAAATCATTTGAATTTGCACCTCGTTTAAAGTAAGCGACATTATCAGAAGAGCCATTCTCAAATAGTGCTTCTATAGGGTAACCTTCTTGTCTTAAAATATCTAAAACCTCCATTTTCATCATGTCGTATGCATAAACAGGCTCTCCATTTGCTATTGCTTTGAGTGCAGTAAAGTTTTCAGAAAGGGCTTTGATTTCTAATAGATTTGGTTCATGATCATATTGTTTTCTAAAGAAGGCAGCAATAAATGCACCACGAATACCACGAAATCTGGTTGTATCTGATGCAAATCTACCCTCACTAAATATAGTTCCCGTATATTCTTCAATGAACACTACATTTTTTTCTCCTTTCCTAAATACGTTTCTTAGTTCTTGTTCATATTCATGTTTTTTTGTATGATATTCAGCTTCATCTTTTAGCGAATGTGGTACAAAATTGAGTTGCATTTTGAAATGTTTCGGAGGTTTATACCTATTTTCTAAATCTCCCATAAGTCCTGAATGGGCGGTAAGTCGTGCCGATGTGTAACCTTTTGACCTTGCAAGATCTTGTTGATACTGCATAGTGTTTATGAGCTCTTGATAGCTACCTGGATACAATGGCCTCAATAATATATCTAATTGTTCATAAACGTTTTCAAGCGACAATGCCCCATTTATATATTGAGAAGTTAACCCAATACTATCAACTATTGGTAAATTTCCCAGGGTGGTTGTTTCAGCTGTTGGTAAGGCATCGCGCCTCTTTGCAACATATGATTCACTGTCTCCAGGATATGAAGGTATCTCTGGAAAGGGAAAAAAATTATTAGATAATTCTGTCATGATATAAAATAAATTTGCTTTATGAGTTCAATTTTTATAATTTTCCAAGTGTATTTTCAAATTCAGGAAACTCAGAAAGTGAAGAAAGCATTGCTTCATGAAAAGGAGTAAAACGTAACCTAAGACTTGATTTTACCTTTTCACTAAATACCCTTCCAGTACCCATCATTGTCCCTACTCCTTCGGGGGTAATAGATAAAAATGGAGTATGTGCTCCAGCTATAGACAATAGAGCAGGTGCATAAATTGCTTGAGTGCCGAGGAGCATTTCATAGTATTGTAAAAAATGCCTCCATGTAATCTGTTCGTCTCCCACAACATTAAATGTTTCCTTTATAGCAGCAGAATTGGTAAGCGATTCTACAATCGCATCAGCCAGATTATGTACTGGAGTGTAATTGAATGTTCCACGACCATCACCGATACCTATGGGCTTTCTCCCTTTTACTCGATCATATGCGAGCTCTGTCCACGTGTTGATGTCCGGGCCTATCACTGGACCTGCTCGAAAAATAGTATGATTTATACCAGATCTACGAATTATCTCTTCAGCTCTTCTTTTTGTATCACCATAGGCGTCTTTTGCATTCAGAAGATGATCTTCAGTTGCATTATCCTCAAGTGGTCCATATACCCCTATAGTACTTAAGTAAGTTATGTGCGATATTCCAGCATCCAGAGCTTGTGTACTGAGCAATTCAGTGCCATGCACATTTTGTTCCACTGCATTGCTAGAAAATTTTGCCACACCCATCCAACCAGCTAAGTGTACTACTGCAAAAGCTCCCGCAAGGCCCTTTTCTAAAGCAGGTACGTCGTTCATACTTCCGATTACAGGAGTTACTCCTCTAGATTCCAATAAGGCTGCATTTTCACTTGAACGCGTAAGACCAGTTACTTGATATCCAGCATCAATAAGTCTTTGAGTCACATAACTTCCTATAGATCCACTTGCTCCCGTAACCAATATTTTTTCTCCCATAATGGCCTATATTATATCAAAAAAAGCCATATAACGACCCAGCGCACACTTCTACATTCTCTGCTATCATAAATACATGACTCTTATTGAAATATCGTACTATTCGCGTAAACTTCTCCCTTTTAGTATCATCATTATTCTTGTGATTGCCATAGTTGGATTTGGTATCCAACTTCTTTTTTTATATTTCAATTCACAGTCCATACCAAAAACTCCCACTCAGGTTCAACAACTAGCTATTTCTCCTATATTTGATCGTATCAAAGCTCCTATTATTTCCAAGGCGCGAAGTGCTTCAGCGTACACATTGGTTCTTGATACTTTTGATGGAACGGCAAATCCAGAACAAGCTACAAGTGCCGCACAAGTTTATTTTATTCCCCAAAAAACTGCATCATTTGGTTTTCTTTCAAAAATTTATCTTATGGCTCAAACGTCTGGCTTTGATACAACTATAACTCAGCATTCATTAGAAGATAAAATAGCCGTATTTGATGATGGGAAGCGAACACTGCGCATAGATATTCGTAATTTTAATTTCGAGTTTGATTACAAACTTACCGAAAGTGACCCACTTGGTGTAGCACCTGAGTCGTTTAACGAGCAAACCATCATTTCTACCGCAAGTACTTATTTAAATGGAATGGATAGGTATCCTTCAGATTTTTCTGCAGGAGATACGAATGTCATTTACCTTGCATTCAATCCCGAAACAAAACAAGTAATTACCGTAGATAAGATTGAAGGGGCAAATATCGCTGAGGTAGATTATTATCTTCCTGATTTAAATGGGTATCCTGTCGTAACTTCCTCATATTACAACAGCCCACATTTTGTCATGGTGTTACTCAATGGCGGTGAACAAAAAGTCATCCAGTCGACTGTTGCTTATTTAGATCGATCGGTAGATCAGATAGGCATATACCCTCTTAAAACGCCACAACAAGCATGGGAAGAACTTCAAAGGGGAAAGGGTTATGTGGTTTCTGCCAAGCTTCCTGAAGGGGAAGTGACCATTAAAAAAGTATTTATGGGTTACTATGACCCAGATGTGTATCAAGAATACGTTCAACCAGTGTATGTATTTTTGGGAGAACAAGAATTTGTAGCCTATGTGCCTGCGGTTACTTCTGAGTATCTTATTGAACAGTAATATTCAATTCAGGTTCGATATATCGCACCGATGAGATGATCCAATCTACGAGCGCGGTTGTATCGCTAAATCTATCTTCACTGCGCATGACAACGATAATATAATCGTGCCCTTCATGTTTGTAAAAGCTCACGAGATTTTCTCCAGCTTGTTCAGTTTGCCCAGTTTTTAGCCCACCAAGACCTTGGATTTCACCAAGCAATGTATTCACATTTGAAAGTCTATGAAAGATAGAATAATCGACATCGCTTATGACAATTTCTTTTGTTCCAACCATTTTTTTAAGGTAAGGATTCTGAATAAGCGCGCGCCCTGCAACCGCTAAGTCATAGGGAGAAGTAAGTTGTCCTACATTATCAAAGCCTGCGGGATTTACAAAATGTGAATCTTTCATGCCCAATTCTTCTGCTTTAGTATTCATAAGTTCAATATATTTATCATATCCAAAATGATCCGCCAATGCATATGCAGCGTCATTACCAGAGTGCACAAGAGTTCCATACAACAGGTTTTCTGCCGTTATGCGTTCACCTGGAACTAAGCCCATCACTTGGCCTTCCGTTGTAACCTTATCTACCGTTATTACTTCATCTGGCCGGTACAATTCAGAGGCTACCAGTGATGTAATAATCTTGGTGGTAGAGGCGGGGAAAAAATGAATGTGTTCATTCTTTTGATAGAGTGGTGTAAATGATGCAAGCTCAACTATATATACGCCACCAGCAGTTATGAAAGGGGCTGTCGCTTTATCTATTACCGGAATAGGATGAAGTTCATATGATGTTTCTCGATCTTGTTGGACAAAAAGATCTCGATTAAATGCAATAACTTGCAAAAAAGGGTGTTCTCCTGGGTAAAAGAGCAATAAAAGGGTAGTGAGTAAGAAAAAGAAATAAAAACGTAGTGGCATGATTTGAGTGATTAATTGTCAACCTCTATTGTCCTTATCCCCAGCTCTGCAAGTTGTTCGTCTGTAGCTTTAGATGGCCCGTCCATAACGGCTATTTTTCCTCCAGAGGAAGCGGGAAACGCAATAAGCTCTCGCACCGATGGTTCACCCAAAAGTGCCATAAGTAATCTGTCTATACCTGGGGCAATCCCGCCATGAGGCGGGACGCCGTAACTAAATGCTTCAAGCATGTGTGCAAATTGTTTTTGCTGATCTTTGGAAAATCCAATAAGGTCAAATACTTTGGTTTGTATTTTTGAATCATGAATACGAATACTTCCACCACCCACTTCAAATCCGTTGAGTATCAAGTCATGTTGTTGGCCACGAACCTTCATGGGGTCGGTCTCGAGTAACGTAACATCATCAGGGTGGGGGGCAGTAAACATATGGTGAGACGGAGCAAATTTTGCCTTTCCCGAACCATGATAGAAATCTTCATCTGATTGCTCGGTAAATAAGGGAAAATCTATAGTCCAAGAGAAGGCAAGCTCACTCGGGTCATTTGTGTCTTTGCGTAAATCTGGCTTGTCGGTGCCATATTTCTTCATTACTTCAGAATGACTCAAGCGAGGCCACGGAGTTTGGGAGATTTTCTTATCGGGAAAAAGCTCTTTGACCATTGAAGTGAACAGGTCTTCTGTAAGAGACATGATGTCTTCTTGGGTAACAAAAGACATTTCTATGTCAAGTTGGGTAAATTCACCGTAGGCGCGATCTTTACGAGGATCTTCATCTCTAAAACAACGAGCTATCTGAAAATACCGTTCAATACCAGCAACCATAAGAAGCTGTTTGTATTGCTGTGGAGATTGAGGAAGGGCATAGAATTGACCCTTTTTCAACCGAGAAGGTACCAAAAAATCACGTGCACCTTCTGGCGTTGTCTTAGTTAATATAGGCGTTTCAACTTCAATAAATGATTTCTTTGTAAGAAAGTTACGAATAAACATCAGGGTTTGAGAGCGAAGCACAAGGTTTCGTGTCATACGAGCTCGTCTCAAATCTAAATATCTGTATTTGAACCGTGCTTCTTCGTCTATTTCATATCCGTCGGTATCTATGGGAATAGGCAGAGGAGCGGCTTTACTTATTATTTCTATATTAGTCATTTCAATTTCTATCTCACCGGTTACAATCTTTGGGTTTATAAGTCGCTCAGGCCGTTTTTTGACCTTGCCTGTTATTTTTACTACGTCTTCGGTAGATACATCTGCAAGTCTGGTATCGCCAACTACTTGCACAATGCCAGTTCTGTCTCGAATATCGAGGAAGATTATTTTCTTGTGATCTCGTTTAGTTTCTACCCAACCAAGAAGTTCAATTTCATTATCAATATGTAAGGGAGTGTCTTTTACAAATAAATCTTTCATATAGCAGATAGTATACCTATTTTTTTTCTTCTCTGTTAGTCGATGCCTGCCCTGAGCTTGTCGAAGGGTTTGACGCGGTCTTCTCTCCTTGATCCGACCTTTCAGCGTTAGCCGCGTCAGACGCGGATCCTTCAGCTTTGAGAGCTTCACCGGTGATCTCAGGCTCTACAGAGGTAGTTTCTGGCTCTATTTCTTCTTCTTTGTGTTCAGTTATAGATACGATAGTTTTTTCTGGGTCATCTAATATTTGGTAACTATCAGATGTTGGAAGATCAGAAACACGAATAGAATCACCAATCTCTGTAAGCTTTGAAAGATCGATTTCTATCTCACTGGGAATATTTGCGGGAAGTGCATTTACCGTTACATGTTCGGCTTGAGTTAGGAGAACCCCATGCTTCTTTTCAACAGCTTCAGATTCACCAATAAAGGAAAACGGAACTTGTGCTTCAATCTTTTGTTTCAAATTTACTTTTCGAAAGCCAACATGAAGTATGGTTTCTGTTACTGGGTGATAATCAATATCACTTATGAGGGTAGGAATTTCTTTTCCATCGAGTTGTATGTATACGACTGATGTTTCTCCTGCTTGTTTGAAGGTGATCGTGAAATCATTCATACTCACTGATATCGATGCAGATTCAAAATCTTTTCCATAGATGTTTCCTGGCAAAAAGCCTTCTTTTCGATGTGACTTATTAGCCTTACCAAAAATAGTGCGAGGTTTTGCTTCGAGTTTGATCTGTTTTGGCTTGTCTGTTTTGTTCATGTTACTTTTTAGAAAATTCTATCAGAAATATCTTGTCCGATGAGATTGAGGTATTATAGAGGATGTTTTCACCCTTAGCAAGAGGAGAAAGATTATGTCGGGTAACAGAAATACTGTCGGGGTGCTCAAAAGTAAAGGTAAGATTGGCATTCTCTGAGCCAATCTGTTTTTGAAAGATAAGCTGGTATACACCGTCACCTTGCACTAAAGTCGTAGGAAGGGTATAGGTCACTATAACAACCTTGGTGTTTTGCACGGGTACTTCAACCAAAAAACCAATAATCTTGTATTCCAAATTGGTTTCATCAAATTCCTCGACCGGTACATCATCTATGGTAATCTGCTTCACTTGTGCATTGGGTGGAATCATGAGTTGGAAGTAATTTTTGTACGTTCCACCAGGAAACACTCCTTCTAAAGAGTCATTTGTATAGGTGAGTGTGGCGGTGTTCGTGATGGTTCCCAACTCATCTATGGCCACCTTAAGACTCATTGGTCGAGACACAAAAAAGTTAGCTTTGTTTACTCCTAAATTGGCGTCAAGCGGCATAATATAATCGGGAATACAGTGAAGCGCGTCGGCAATAGTGCAGCTTGGCTTGAGTGTTCGACCTGCCCAGTAATGTTGTTCAAGGACTTGTTGCAAGCTGGGGTTTTTGCTATATATCACCATTTGCTTTGTGTTAAGGCTCCGCTCAAGCGCTTGGACCAAATCTACGGTAGATACATCTGGTAACCCCAAAAGCAGCTGATCCATGACGCTTGAAAGAAAGCTCCTTTTCTGCCGTGAACCGGGAAAAAAGCCATCTTCAGCGTAGAGTTGAGCTTTAATATAAAAATTATCATGTGTTATGGTTTCTTGAAAATCTGGGATATACAGCGCTTCTACTGCTGAAAGTAATTCTTGAACAGCGGTTGTGGTAACCAATAATCCGCCATCAAATGGTCCTGCTTTAATTTCTTGCTCAAGAAGTATTTCAGCTTCTTTAAAATTATAAACAAAGTCCCCCGTAAACGCAGAGTCACGCACAAACCAATAAGGCTGATTCAATATCTCTCCAATAGGAGCGGGCGGCTCAGTAGGCTCTTTGAGCTGGCCGTCTGCGTCATACACATCATACACCTCAATGGTATCAATCGTGTAATCGTGCACGTTGACTGTTGCAAACGATCCAATAAATCCGCCACCAGGTCGAAGTTCCATATTGTTTGCAAAGAGCAGGAGGTATTGTTTTTTGCCGCCTTCTGCAAGAAGGGTGTCTAAGTGTGGAGTAAGCGTTTCTGCAAGCGTAAGCGCATCCATATAGTTTAAAATATCAACTTTGGCTTGTTTGAGTGCATCGTTCCATTGCGGTAATTTGAGATGAATGATAGCCAAGTTCTCTGTAAGTATTGTCATATCTTTCTGCATGCTCGTTATCGTTGCTTTCAACTCTTGCACTTGTTGATGAGTCTTATTAGTATCAAATATACCTTCATACACCAACGATCCCTGTTGCTGCAACCGTGTAGCCGCTTGTAATACTTGATTGGTAGATTCATTCAAGGCAAGCATATCTTCAACGGGAAGTGCAATAGAAAGAAAGTGAAATACGGGTTGAGAAAATATGTACAAACTTTGCGTTACATCGAGCGCTCCCCGTGCTTTGCTGACATATGTATTGCTTGTTTGGGGAGATGTCTTCATGGTCGCAACTGCTCGGTAGTGCCAATACGATGCCATAAGAAGCGGTGGCACAAATAGTAAGTGCGCTGTGATGAGGAATAGTAACCCAACAAGCACCACTGATTTCATAGTCAGTTTAACCTTCTTTTTCTCCCGAATTTTCTTGTTGGGTTGTTCTGGGATATGTTTTTCTGGGTGATAGAGATGAAGATATATGTCTTCTGTTGGTGAAAATGAGAACCATAAAAGGGTGTCGATATCTTTTTCATAAAACGCAGGAGATGTTTGCAAGTAGATAATTTTTACCTGATGAAGCCCATGATCGTACGCATATGAACTGAGTGTTTGAGCATCGTCGTAACCATGTGAAAAAATAAAAACAAATTTTTTGTGTTGGTATTCTTTAAATTCTGAAAGAATAATACTGCGGTAATCAATAAAAAATATCACATCATATGCTTCACAATCCTCTTGGCCCTTATACGATTCTTTCCGGTGCACACTACAGCCTGCAAGCTTGTGTTTGAGAAGTTGTGAAAAAGTGGCGGCTCCGGTGCCAACGATAAGAACTTTTTGTCGTGACGTGTCAAATTCAGCAGTAAGTATATTTTTCTTGTTCATTGATATAATTGTATTATGAAACCAGCAATATGGAAATACGCCGATGTAACTATGCATCTGGCTCAAAGAGAGGAAAAAGAGCTTATCTTAGTAGGCGGATGCTTTGACCTTCTTCATTATGGCCACATCACGTTTCTAAAAAATGCAAAGCTCCCCAACTCATTTTTGCTCGTTGCTCTTGAATCAGATGAATATATTATCAAGCACAAACATCGCAAACCCATACACACCCAAGAACACCGTGCAGAAATACTATCTGAACTGCGCAGTGTCGACGCGGTATTACTTCTTCCTTATTTTACCAGTGATACGCAATACTCGCAGATGGTAACAACCATTAAGCCAAACGTTGTTGCTATCACAGAAGGAGATGGTCAAGCTGAAAATAAAAAGAAGCAGTTGGAACAAATTGGTGGAAGGATACAAATAGTAACGGGGTTACTTTCAGACTATTCAACGACTACTATTGCACAACAAATATAAGCCAGATAACTGACTCATATTTGTATGAATACTATTCATTCTTTCCTTATGCCAAGCTGTCGTACATATCTTTACTTACGAACTTCATCAGCTTAACGCCGTCTTTTACTGCTTTTACTGCGTATCGTGTTTGAGTTGAACCGTTTTTGGTGGTTCGTTCAAATGTTACTCTTTCTACTTCAGATGATTTAACAGAAACTTTTTGTCGATTCTTAACATCATAAAATTGTATATCCATGTTGTATTCACCTCCTAACTATTGTGATGAAATGGTAATGAGATCTGTAATGTGTATGAGCCCCCTTGCTTGTAATCCATATAAGCTTACTATACTTATGAGAATAATTACAGTAAGAATCACGCTCCGATTAAAATCTTTCTTAAAGAACACTATATCAGATTCAAGCATGCAGACATTTAAACATATTGACACGGTATATGCAAGAGGTTACAATGATCAACATACATGAATAAAAATATCATCATTATTGCGGGAGTAATAGTATATCTCCTCTCCTCAGCAGGATCATACGCATTTTTGAGCTCGCAAGCTAACCTTACGAGTTCCCAAAAACCCACCTATGGAAGTGAAGAAGAAGTTGAAGACATATCACCACGCACCGAAGCGTGCCCGTTGAACGGGGAATTGTATTCTAAAGAAGCAAAGGCAAAATGGGAAACACGAAGACCACTGGGCATTATGGTCCAAAATAATATCGAAGCGCGGCCACAGTCTGGATTATCGAGCGCAGATATTATTCACGAAGTAGTAGCAGAAGGTGGTATTACCAGATTCCTTACTATTTATTATTGTGAAGATCC
>CALRFM010000023.1 GCA_943356515.1 Patescibacteria group bacterium | reverse complement strand
CGCGCTATTTAGATAATGCAACATATATGCAAACCGCAGAAGCTGATTTTAATACAGGAACTCTTACCGATGTTATTATTACTAACAATAATGGCGGTGAAGTGACCCTCGGGTCAGGTGGGGCCGGAGCATGGTGCGCTCCAGAGCTTACCATAGACGCGCTTGATTTACCTAAAAATGGTGTGGCCAATGCGATTACTGCAATACAAGGTAAAGCCTTTACTGTGACTGGAGACAATGCTTCTGGAGTAGCGTTTGCAGAAATAAGTATTTCAAATACAAGTCCTCCTGTTGCAACAATCGATAGCACATTTGATGGATATAAAACCAATGACGTATTTGGAGAATCTAACTATGCATACATCGCAACAGATAGTAATAGTAAAGAGATAGTAATAATAAATATTTCTTCTGCCACTCCTTCTGAAGAAGGATATTTCAATGCAAGTGGTTCTACCGATGCAAATGCAGTGTTTATATCTGGATCAGTTGGGTATATGACTCAAGATTCGACTTTGAGGACGTTTGATTTAAGTAGTAGGTCTGGATCTCGACCACAGCTTGGTTCAATATCACTAGCAGGAACGGGTAAGGCGTTATGGGTAGTGGGAAATTATATTTATGTTGCTGTTAATAGCTCTTCAAGTGAACTACAGATTATAAATGCTTCAGATCCAAGCAACCTATCAATTGCAGGATCGACTAATTTAAATAGTTCGGGAGTTTCTGATGTAATTGTAAACGGTACTGGTACGCGCGCATATGTATCTGCAGGTGCAAGTAGTGCCTCTCAACCGGAAGTTTTTATTGTAGATGTGTCTATAAAAACTGGAAGCCACCCCGTTGTTGGCAGCGCAGATACAGGATCAATGAGTCCAAGTGGAATTACTATTGTTCCTGGAAATCGCATGATTGTGGTCGGTTCTGGTGGAGAAGAATATCAAGTATTTAATATTTCCGTGGAATCAGCTCCAACTTATTGCGGCGGCATGGAGGTAAATAGTGGTATAAATGGCGTTTCATCGGTGCTTGAATCAGATGGAGATGCTTATTCTTATATTATTACGCGCGATGCTAATGCAGAATTTAAAATAATAGAAGGTGGTCCCGGTGGCACCTATTCTTCAGCTGGGATATATGAATCTGCCACATTTGATGTTGGGTATTCAACTGCATTCAATCGTATAATCCCCACCTATGTTGCGCCAGTCAACACAAGTATACAATTTCAAGTAGCAGCTGCAGATGCCATTTCTGGAAGTTGCGCTGGCGTAACCTACGTATTTACTGGGCCCGATGGAACTAACTCAACGTATTATACCGATGACGATGGCATTGTCTTTAATAATGACGATGTTGGTTATGAAAATCCAGCACGCTGTTTCCGATATCGAGCATATTTGTCTACCAGCGACTCATCTGCCACACCTTTAATGGAAGCGTTATCAATCAATTATTCACCATGAATCTAAAATCAAAAAAAAGCTTCACTCTTATAGAATTATTGCTTTTTCTTGGATTGTTCTCTGTAGTCATGCTTGTGCTTACTACCCTATTTGCCAACATTGTGCAAAGACAGCTTGAAGTAGAAAGCGTATCCGCGTCAGAATCTGATGCGACATACCTATTATCACGGCTCCAATATGATATTGGACGTGCAGATACTGTTACCTACCCTGCAAATCCTGGAAATGCAGATAATACTATGGATGTCGTGATTGGTGGACAGACATTTTCTTATGAGCTCAATGGAACGAATCTAGAACTCACCACGCCAACCAGTACTTACGTACTAAATAGCATAGGGACTACTATCTCCAATGTATCTTTTGAACACATTGGGAATATATCAGGGAATCCAACAGTTCGAATATCTATAGATATTACCAGTGTTGCAACAGATGCATCTGGGCCAGAAACGGCAACTATTAACACAACTATTAGTGTGAGATAACAAACACAAATTTCAAATTTAAAATGACAAATTTCAAAAGAAAATCGGAGGCGGGACAGACACTCGTGTCGCTCCTCGTTTTTTCAGTTGTTGCACTTGCAGTTACCACTACTGCCATAAGTGTAACGATCAACACATCGCAAGCAACTCAAGCGGTTGAGAATAGGGTTTATATTCAACATGCCGCACAAAGTGGCATTGAAAATGCATTGCTGAGGATGCTTCGAGACCCTACTTATGGAGGCGAATCGATTACTATAGATGATGTAACAGTGGTAACAAATGTCGTGGGGTCAGACCCCTACACCATTACAGCAACAGCAGACAACACGCGTTTTTCACATACTGAGGAAGCTGTAGTAACGTATACTAATAATATAGTAACCATAAGTTCGTGGGCAAGTTCGTATTAATATGAGAGCAGTAGTGTATATCGATCGAAATAGTTTATATTATTATGGCGGGAATATTGGCAAACCTATATCTCTTGCTATACCAGATACTATACTTCAAGACATTGAAGTTATCGATGATGTGGCTTTCAAAAAACTGCTTCTCCAATTTCTAAAAAAATACGCTATTAAACCAGCATTAATTATGGTGTGTTTTTCTTCTCAGAGCTATTTTAAAAAAGAATTAGAACCTCAAAAAGAAGCTCCAGACATGCCTATATTACTCAGCGATTTTGCAGAAATTGTGCCTTTCGACCATGTTCTTACCAAGATATTCACTTACCAAAAGAAGAGTGCGGTAATTGCCCTCAACAGAGATGTTGCGTATCTGATTCGCGATTCACTTGAGCCATTTGGATTTAAGGTCGAAGGAATTATCCCTACCTATATCTTACTTGGAGAAAGTTCCCAGCCATTTTCACTCCAACTTGCCCAACTTATTATCAAACACTTCTCTTCTCTCCAGGCAATAGGATTTCCCGTTCATGAAATAGAATCTACCGTTACAGAGCCAAATGATAATGAATTTTCTGGAGCAGATACGCCAGAAAAGAAAAATAATAATGTATATGTCATGATCGGCGTGTTTGCAGTATTGATTCTCATACTTATATACATGTTCTTCTTTTATAAAAAAACACCAGCACCAACTCAACAACAACAACAACAACAACAACAAGAAGAAGAACGATCAACCCCATCGCCAAAACTTTCTCCAGAAGAAGATATTCAAACGCCTACTCAAGAGGTAGGCCCCACTATTGTGGCAAAGAAAAAGTCAGAACTTGAAATACAGATTCTGAATGGCTCCGGGCTCATCGGCCAAGCGGGAGATCTTCAAGAAGTATTTGAAGATGCGGGTTTTGAACATATAACTCTGGGAAATGCACCAACGCAAACTGCAGATAAGGCATTGGTTGTGGTGAATGAATATGTATCTCAAATTACGCAACGAGAGATACAAAGTATTCTTACTGAGTTAAATATAGACTCCCGTATTCGAACGAGTAATGACATTGAGGGAGATATTCTCATTACTATCTTTCAGTCTCCTAATAAATAGATCGGCGCTTGTGGTTTTTGTGGCAGCATTTCAATTTACCACAAATTTTTTGTTTACATTGTCCCAAAGCCCTTCCATCCACAACTGATTTTATACTCCACAAATGGGGTATTTTGATGTTTTAGCCTTCTAGGATAGCTTTCTTGTGGTTTATTTGTGGCTACGTTGTGGGTGACTGTGCGAGGCAGTGTATAACACGAGTGTATGTATTGAACCCACATACTTTTGATATTTTGTGGACCAGAATCGATGCTAAGCGATCTTTTTCTTCAAATCTTTCAAATAACTATATCATTTCGTGTCGAAATATATCATATATGACAGGATTATGCTACTTTTAGACTGTCCTAAAGCCATAGGACCACAAAATACCGTAGACGAGAGGAGTAAGCCGTGCAATTTGAGCAGGTAATGAGTTATTTGCTTCTTTTTGTTCTTCTGTGCTTACTCTGGCAATTATTACTGCTTTCATATTTTAGTTTGCACACAACTTCTTATTTTATAAAGTTCTAGAAGTGATTTTTTAATGCTTTCCCTTACATTTAATAAACCAAACACTCCAAGTATCTCTTCGTCAAGAGCTTTTCGGTCTTCTTGTTCTAATTCCTCTTCAATATTAAGAATACTTCTCTTTTTGATTACTTCAAACTTTCTAAGAATCGATTCCTTTTGAGATTGATTAAATAGAGAAGGATTAAACATCAATAAATCTTTTTCTAGTTTATCTTTGCTTATATCTAATGCGCCTTGGCCACGACCAGTTCCGAGTGCCTCAATATAGAAAAGACCAAGTGTACTGTTGAGTAAGGCGTGGCACATATCAATGTCGGTTTTTTTGTCTTTTCTTGTAAAGCGTACTAATCTTTGGTTAACAAAAGTAGGTTCAGAGAACTTTGCAAAAAATAATCTGCCGCCAAAATTAATACTAGTAACAATTTCACCCATTGTATTTGGAGCCATTGTATACCATTCTGTATTTGGTTTTTTCAATGCAATAGGTAATAAAACACCAGTCCCATTTTTTTTATCCTCAAAATTCCTAATCCAATCAAGAGCTCCGTTATTATTATTTTTCTTTAGTTCTTCTATGCTTTTATCACAACAAAACGCCAAAGCATCAGACCCTGCAACTAGACTATTAATTGAACGTGGTGTTTTTAAGACAGGCTTTAGAAACTCATTTTCTATTGAGTTGTCTTCACTAGGATAGAATAATGGATCCCAACCTCTTCGTTCTCCTCGGGCTATTTCAAAAAGCAACGATACATTAATTAAAAAAGGTTTGAGAGAATTTATCCATCGATTATCCGTAAATAAACTATTCAGATTTAAACCAAAACTTCTAAGGTTTGATATTTCTTCTGAAGAATAAGTGTTTATACGCACAATGCTTTCATCAACGGTTTCTTTCAATGATATTAGCGCAACTAAACTATTTACATCTTCATTATTAAGACTCTTTAATGCTTGTTGAACAACGACAAATTTTGTTTTTTCTTCATTATTAATAGTGGGTACAAGTCTTTTCTTCAATATAATAATGTTTGTTACAACATCTGCATTATCAAACCACTTATCACTCCCAGAAGTTATCACTGTCTTAATTTGATAAAAGGCATTAAGGTCTTCGTAAAACCTTTCTCCCCATTTTGTTCCGAGCCATGAATTGGAAACAATAAAAGCAAGCTCACCTTGGGCGTTTAGTATTTTCCAGAAATAAAAAGGTAAATATGCATATAAATCACTTTTACCATCTAAGGCAGAGTTTGCCCCGAGTTTATCCTGAATAAAAGTGTTGATTTCTGTTGCGTTTGGGTTAAGGATTGCTAAATCTTCTTGTCGTACAAAAGGAAGATTTGAAATTATATAGTCAAACGACGGAATGGATTTCTTGACCAATTCACCATTAAACGGATTCCGTAAATTTAATACATCACCAACTTGCAACTTAGTAGCATCCTCCTTAAATACATGAACTATTTTACCCATCGCTTCCGGATCAACCATATTAAACATTGCCATTTGCAAAGGAAATGCAAATTTATCACTTGCCCAAGTCGTATCAAGAGCCTGATCTATGCCTAGTGCCAATTTCTTTTTTACAAAGATTTCTCTTGCGATAGTCCCACTACCACAACATGGATCAATAGTAATGCCTACTTTATTTTTAATTGCAAGATCAACAATAAACTTAGCAAGATAGCTTGGTGTAGTAAACTGACCAGCAAACTTTCTTTTATTTCTATAAATCACATATCCAATCAAGTCATGAAGAAGGCTTTTCTCTATATTTTGAAAATTAAATGATTTAAGAAAACCATTAAAATCAATCATGTCGGACCATACTTCTTGAGAAATATATTTTTCAAAAGGTTGAGTTTGAAAAATGCTCCAAAAATCAACCTTTTCACTTATTGATTGAAATATCTGTAAGCCCTTGTCGAGAGTCGTTCTTTCATTAATATCATCAATAAGATTTGCATCAGTTTGATAGGATTTTAAAATATGAGCGAATAGAAACTTGTTGATGAGAAAGAGTAAGTTAATACGAGATATAACAACATACTTATCGCTCTCTTCTGGGTAATCATTTTTTGCATAATGCCACCATAGATTAATCTCTTCTTCGATTCTTGTATTATTGACTGCTTCTCTCTTTATTGAATCAATGTAAGTTCCTAGATTCCTATTTACTAATTCAGAAACTTGTTTACTATTTAAAACCTCTAAAATGGAAGTAGATTTAATTTCACCATTTTGAATAAAATTATTTAGATCGCTAAGTATCTTATATAATTCAATTTTGATTATGCCACTATTTCTTTCTACTTCATCTCGTCTACAAATATGAGATAAACCATTCCAACTTTTAACCTTCTCAAAGGACCCGTCCCCCTTAATTTTATAAAGAGTAGCTATTGATACATTCCATAGTAGAAAACTATTGAGGGATAATAAATCTGCTTTTTTCTTTGCATTTAAAATAAATTCAGTATCATCAATATCGGTATCAGGCATTTTAAGTTCCCAACCTTGCACAACCTTACCTTTTTTTTCATCACTGAAAAGCAAAACGTCAGGAAAAAGAGACTTATTGTTTTCTTTTACTGTATTTTCTCCACCTGCCCGTTTTATAGACGTATTCTTCCTATAAGCCCAAAGGTTAATCTCGCTTATTAGATCAATAGCCCAGCTTCTTTCGTTATAATTAATCGTTGGCATATATTTTAATTTTAACTAAAGGGTTAGCCTCCTTAATTCTATCTTTTGTTATCGCTATAAGATTAACCTTTTTATGTTTATGCAAAATCGTTTCTTTATTTAATTCAATTCCTATAAATTTTCTACTTTCCAATGCACAAGCAACTAAAAAACTGCCGCTACCAGAGGTATTATCCAGTACTAAATCTCCACTGTTTGTATATGTTTTAATTAAATATCTTCCCAGATCGATTGGTTTTTGAGTTGGATGAAAAACTTCACCCTCGCTTTCTGCTGTCTTGAAGTATATAATGTCATTTGGGTATCTTAATCCGTCACTTTTAACTTCAGCGGAACTAAAATCACCATAACTTCCCGTTAATTGATTTTTACGATAACCTTTGTTGTAAGGTATACCAACTGACATCTGTGGATTATAAGTTGGCTGATAATTGTGATTCCTATAAAAAATACAAATATCTTCATATTTTCTTAAGGGTTGTTTTTTTGCATTCAAAAAATTAGTCGCTTTAGATTTAATCCAAGTCAGTTTATATTTAAATAACTTTGTATTGCTCATGATCAATTGAGCTGTAAATACTCCCTGCGAAGTAAGAGCGATTACACCGTTGTCTTTAATAATGCGTTCGTATTCTTTCCATAGAATATCTAATGGTATTACGCTATCCCATTTATTTTGTGTTGTTCCATATGGTAAGTCACACAATATCATATCTATACTTTTATCAGGGAATTGTGGCATTATTTTCAGACAATCACCTTCGAAGAGAGTATTTTCAAGTTGTTTCTTAGTAAATTTATTGCTATCCATACTTATATTGTGTCATTTCTTCTAAGAAAATAGTCCAAGTCTTCTCTTTTGATCCTATATTGTTTTCCAGCTTTAATAGCTATAAGTTTTTTTGCCTGTATCCATCTATAAACAGTCAGATAGACAACCTTTAGCATTTTTGCAACTTCCTTAATTGTGTAGTATTGGTCGGTTGTCATGTTGTTATATTTATCATTATTTAACATATAATCTTGAAAGTCAACTAGTTTCAATGGTTCGAAATGATTCAAATATTCACGGACTATTTCAAGCGGGCTCTTGGTTGGTAACAGTTCACTCTTCTTGACAGAAATATACCATAGTATGTCAAAGAACGTGAACTCTTACATAAATCAATACCACTTGACAGCTCTCTTTTTTTTCTCTATTCTGAAAGTACGTTATAAATTTCCACATAATTACTATGTTTCGAAATAAAAAAGGTTTTACCCTTATAGAACTCTTGGTGGTAATCGGAATACTTGCTGTTCTGCTTGCTATTACTCTTATTGCAGTTAATCCAGGAGAGAATCTGGAAGATGCAGACGACATTAAGCGCAGAAGCGACGTCAATGCTATATTAAATTCTGTTAACCAATATATGGTAGACAATAGTGGCGCACTGCCAGGTAGTATTACTGGTACACAAACTGCTATCGGTACTACTGGTATTGATCTTTGTTCAGATGTTGTCCCAACATATATTGCTGGACTTCCACAAGACCCTGATAGTAACAACGGAGCTGACATAACAAGCTGTGCTGCAGCTTACGACACTGGTTACGAAATCTCAGCTACTGCTGGACGCGTGACGGTTTTTGCCCCAGATGCCAATGAAGGCACGATCACGGTTACTCGCTAAATAAGAAACTAACTAATCCCCCTCCGACGTTTCAGTCGGAGGGGGATTTTTTTATGCTATACTTTTTACGATGAAAAAGAATATTCTTCTGATAGAAGATGACCAATTTCTCCAACAACTGTATCAAGAACTTCTTGTTCAAGAAGGATATAGTGTAACTGTTTCTGGAGAAGGAAATGACGCCGAAAACAAGATACTGAGCAACAAATGGGACTTGGTACTTCTCGATATAATCCTCCCTGGGAAAAATGGCTTTGACATACTCGATGCAGTTACAAAAAAAATAAACCACATACCCTTCCCTATTGTTTTTCTTACCAATCTCGACAGTAATCAAGATGATAAAAAGAAGCTCGAAAAAGCACGAGACTATTGGATAAAAAGCAATATGTCGCCACCAGAATTTACCAAGCGTGTAAATGCAATCTTCAAGTCTTCATAAGCAAAACCTTGTATAATAAATGCTATGGACGCACTTCTCTTTGATCAATTTATCCAGCAAGTTCTGTTTATTGGACTCGTCATTTTAGCAGCCATTGTAGCAGCGCTTCTTACTATGGGGTTTGCATACCTACTCATTGTGTACGTACGACTTAAAAAAAGAGAAAAAATGGCTTATGAGATGGTCACATTGGAAGTGCTTCTTCCCAAAGAAAATGAAATAAAAATAGATGCAGCAGAACAAATGTTTGCATCGTTTAATTCGCTCAAACGAAATGGTAAGTATGATTTTTTGAAAGTTGAAGATGCGCTGGCATTTGAGATAGTGGGGACTAAATCAAAAATCAAATTCTACATATCTTCGCCCACTAAGATCGTCGATTTGATTGAAAAAACTATTTATGGCTATTACCCTTCAGCAGATATTAGAAGAGTCGAAGAACCAAATATTTTCTCTAAAAACGGAAACGTGGCTTTTGAAGCATTCAAGCTCACAAAAGATTCACATATGCCACTTAAAACATACCGAGATATTCCCTCAGACTCCATAGCCACCATAACCTCTGCACTTTCAAAGATGGGTGATGATGAAGGAGCCATCATTCAAATTCTTATTCGCGCTGCTGATTCTAAATGGAAGAGTGCAGGAAAATCGTTCGTTTCATCTACCAAGAAAAAGGAAGCCGACCCGAATGAAGCAACCTTTGAAACAAGTCAAAGAGTATTAGAAAAAATTGATGAAAAAACATCAAAACCCGGGTTCGATACGCTCATAAAAGTGGTTGTGTCGTCTACTAGTAAAGACATGGCAGATGCACATCTGCGCAATATTAAAAATGCTTTTCAACAATTTGATTCGGATCAAAACTCACTTACGAGCCCTAAGATTTGGTTTAAAGCAGGGTTTATGATGAATTTTATTTATAAATTCTTTCCTGCTTTTGAAATGCCGGGCACCAAACTTACCTCAGTACTCTCATCTGAAGAGCTTGCGTCAATGTTCCACTTTCCCAATAAGACCGTTGAAACTCCCCATATTGAATGGCTGAAAGCTAAATCTGCCCCCGTGGCTGCAGAGGTTCCCATGGAGGGCGGAACCCTGATGGGAACCGGATATTACCGCGGTGTAAAACGAGCTATCAATATTCATCTTAAAGACAGGATGCGCCATATGTATATTATTGGAAAAACAGGTGTGGGAAAATCTGAACTGTTGAAAGAAATGATCAAGCAAGATATTAATGAAGGAAAGGGTGTATGTGTTATAGATCCGCACGGAGATTTAGTAGAAGATGCACTGCGCTATATTCCCCCCGAGCGAGCAGAAGATGTTATTTTATTTGACCCTTCAAATACGGAGCGTCCTATGGGATTAAATTTACTTGAAGCAGAAACCGAGGAACAAAAGCATTTTATAACTAGCTCAATAATCAATCTCATGTACAAACTCTATGACCCACAACGCACGGGTATTATTGGTCCGAGGTTTGAACACGCCGTGCGAAATGCCATGCTTACTATTATGTCAGAGCCTGGTATGACATTCATTGAAATTGTGCGTATTATGACCGACCAAAAGTTTGTACAAGAACTTCTTCCTAAAGTCCAAGACCCTATTGTCCGCCGGTATTGGACCGATCAAATTGCCCAAACTTCTGACTTTCATAAATCAGAAGTGCTTGATTATATTGTTTCCAAATTTGGTCGCTTTGTAACAAACAAAATGATGCGCAATATCATCGGTCAATCGAAGTCAGCATTTGATTTTAGAGAAGTTATGGACTCGGGAAAAATTCTCTTAATTAACTTATCAAAAGGAAAATTAGGAGAAGAAAATTCAACGTTTTTGGGACTCCTTATCATTCCTAAGATTCTTGCAGCGGCTATGAGCCGTGTCGATACTCCAGAAGAGCAGCGGAAAGACTTTTTCTTGTATGTTGACGAATTTCAAAACTTCGCAACCCCAGATTTTGCCGTCATTTTATCTGAAGCTCGTAAATATCATTTGAGTTTAACGGTCGCCAATCAGTTCATTGGCCAAATGGATGAAGAAGTCAAAAATGCCGTATTTGGTAATGTCGGCTCACTTATATCGTTTCGTGTCGGAGTAACCGATGCAGCTTATTTGGCACGTGAATTTCAACCACGATTTAACGAATCTGATCTTATCAATATTGGACGCTTCCATGCCTATATGAAAACTATTGTTAATAACGAACCGGTTGATCCATTTTCTGTAGATATGACCAAAGATATGGATGAACTTAAGGCAGCAAGAAATGAAAAAATCGCACAAGCAATAATGCAACTCTCTATCTTAAAATATGGAAAGCCTATTGAACTGGTAGAAGCAGAGATCAATCAACGAGCCAGATTATAACGTTTTTATCGATAATCATGCTTATTACATACCTTGCAACACTCACCAAAAAAACAATATTAAGTGAGGGTGTCTACTATCTATCGTGCAGCTTGCCCTCAGATGAAACATGGACATATGAAGCCGGACAATACATGATATTTCATGTGCCAACAGACCATGCGATGCGATCGCTTCGACGCCTCTACTCTATTGCATCTTCTCCAACCAATAAAAACACAGTTGATTTTATTATTGAGATGGTTCCAAATGGTATGGGGAGCAAATACATCCAAGAGCTTGCGGTAAACGATACAGTGACGCTGCAAGGGCCGGCTGGTGTCTTTACCTATAAACCTTCCACACGTAACCCCATATTTCTTGCAACTGGTACCGGTATTGCACCGATGTATTCTATTATTACCGATCTTATAATACAAAAATCCAATAAACAATTACAGCTTTTCTGGGGAATGAAATACAAAAAAGATCTCTATCTTAT
>CALRFM010000022.1 GCA_943356515.1 Patescibacteria group bacterium | reverse complement strand
TGGGCTTCTTCTTTTGATGTGCAGATAATTACTCCTTTTCCTGCGGCAAGCCCATCTGCTTTCACGACAAATCCTTCCCATGGGAGTAAGTTGATTTGTGAGTGCGCTTCTTTACTATCTTTGAAGATGTACGATTCTGGATGGGGAATATGGTGGCGTTTCATAAATTCTGTCGCCCATGCTTTACTTGTTTCAAGCCGAGCCGCATCTTTGCTGGGACCAAATATAGCAAGACCATGTTTGGTAAATTCATCTACAATTCCCATTGCGAGAGGAACCTCGGGGCCAACTACCGTAATGTGAATATTCTTGTTTTGTGTAAATTGTAGGAGTGTAGAAATGTCGTCTACTGCGATATCTACATTAGTGCCAATTTCTGACGTTCCACCATTCCCTGGTGCAAAATAGATTGTGCCTGCTTGTTTAGATTGCTTAATCTTCCAACCAAGCGCATGCTCTCTACCTCCGGAACCTATGATGAGAATATTCATATAATGTTTTTTAATGCTTTTATATATATCTTATGCTCTTCTTTCTTGAGACGATCATACAATGAATTGACCGTATCGTCACGTTGTATTTTTACAAAGCACCGTTCAAGCACGGGTCCAAAGTCAAATTCATTTGAGAGAAAATGCACGGTTGAGCCTATATAGGATGCTTTTTTGTCAAGCGCATGTTGAACTGCTTTTTCGGCAAATAATCCTTTGTTCCACAAACCAATTGATCCATCTGGGCATATGACCGTTCCATCCATACCATCTGGAATGAGTCCAGGATGAAGATTGAGAATGTGGTTTTCAAAGAGTTGAATCATACTGTTTGGAATGATTTGTTTCCATCCCGCAAGCACCACATAATCGATGGTGTGGTCTTTTTTTAAGATTACGTTGAGATCGTCTCGCTTACTTACTATAAGGGTTGGGATATTGTTCTTTTTTGCCCTTGAAAGTCCTTTGGCGTCTGGCGAATCGCTCACAACTAGCGCTATGGTTATGGGTAATTTTTGACAGGAAACGGCGTTTATTATGGCTTGTAGGTTACTTCCCGTTCCTGCGTTTGAGATGAGTATCGCAATACGCTTCATACTATATTTGTGTAATTACCATCTCTATCTATGGGGTAGCGCCCATTTGTACAACCCCCGCACCCGCCATTTGCCAAAAATATATCTTGTGGATTTTGTGGTTTAGTAAGTTTGGCGTTCTCGAGCCGAGCCCGAATAAACATGTCTGGTTGGATATAATGGATGCTGGTTGCCCCAATTTCTTTTGCAATTTTACCCGCATCTCCTTTACTTCGTGCTGCGATAAGTTCTTCTTCCGTACGAATACTCACCCCTAAGTGGCATCGTTTTATTACGGGTGGGTAGCCTATGATCCAATGTACTTCTTTTGCCCCCATGGCAAATATGGCCTTTGTTAATTGTTCTGACACATTACCGCGGATGATTGAGTCGTCGCCAATGACCACAATCGCATCTTTCCATATACGCTTGTCTGGAATGAGCGACAGTTTGCCGAGTACTTTTTTGCGAATACGTTTCATCTGATCATCGCGCATAAAAAGGCGCTGCTTTCCATGTGGATCATAGTGGTCTCGCACAATGGCTTGAATATAGCGCATCTTGCTGCCCGTTGCATACCCCATGGCAAAGGGAACCCCTGAATCAGGAACTCCTACCATAAATGTTGCATTTTTAATGGTTATTTCTTTAGCAAGCTCCTGACCACATTGTTCGCGAAATCTACTTACTGAAAGCCATTCTGATGGCTTGTCGCCTTCGCCATTTGGGGGCAAAAGAGAGTCGGGTCTTCCAAAATATGCCCATTCAAAATCACAAAAATGTTTTGGTTTTTTTTCTCCATGACGAATGACTGTCATATTTCCGTTGTGAAAATACAAAACTTCACCACGTTTTACTTCACGCATTACCTTAGCTCCTACTTTATCAAATGCATGGGTTTCTGATGCAATCATCCATTGACCTCTCATTTTTCCAATAATGAGTGGTCGAATACCATGGGGGTCGCGAGCTATAAAAATGTCATTATTTATCCCGATAACCACACTGTATGCCCCGGTCACTTTATCGAGGGTAGATAATACTTTTTCCTTCCAATTAGCTCCCTTCGCTTTTGAGAGGAGGTAGGTGAATAAGTAGGTATCACTTACGTTTTTGAGTACTGGCAGTTTGTGGAGTTTAAAATAGTTAATAAGCCCCACAAACTCTCCATTGTGTGCAATGGCTAACTCATCACCATCTTTGGTTTTTATGGTACATGGCTGTATATTCTTTTTGCTATATCCGCCGTTAGTACCGTAGCGCGTATGGAATATGAGCCATTTACTTTTTTGAGAAAGCTTTTTTACAACGTTAGGTGTGAAAGCTTCATGAATAAGTCCAGAGTCTGTATATTTATATGCTTTGGAATCTGTCTTATATGCTACCCCTGCGCCGTGGGTGCCACGATGTTGTACCCCAATAGCAGCCAGCAGTGCTGGTTTGAGTTGATTTGTTGCGTTTTTTGCATAAAGAGTTACTATGCCACACTTTTCTTGAAGTAATTTTTCTTCTGAGTAGGTTGTGCTCACCACCTCATCATATCAGGCACCTTTCAGTATTTCAACAAAAGGTGCGTTTTTAGCTTCTCTAGTTGTGGATCCACAAAAAAGTTGTGGTACCTTTTTCATTATCCACAACTATCCACAATTTAGCCTCAAACTCACTTTCAGTTGTGGAGTCCACAACTTGTGGGTTGGTTGTGGGTAAAAACCTATCCACAACTATATGTTGAAGGAGGGCCGAATCCCGTCGAAGCGGAGCGAAGTGGGGTCATTCTGAGAATCCATGTATTTTCTTCAAAAGAGATCCCCCTTCAAGAAGGGGGTGCCCCAAAGGGGTGGGGGGATGTTGAAAAAAACAATGTTCTCCTGTATAGCGTCTGTATGAATTTTGTAATTGATCTTTATGAGTAAAAGTGCCTCCTCCATAGCGACCTGCCTTATTGATAATTCCAATGGTATTAACTGATTCAATCCATCTTTTGGGGGTTAATGAAAAACTATTTGAGCCAGCATGATTTTTAAACCCATCGAATTCGATGTGTTTAAAATGTGGGTTATTTATTCTTTCCCAGATCCCCAAAAAGTCAATTGTGTCTCTTGTCCGCATCCAGTTCTGTATTATGTAATCAGTTCTTTCTTTGTCCTTATACCGAGCTATATCTGTGAGTGAAATATAATCATTTCCATTTTGTGAAAACGTATAAATCTGCAACCCTTGTGTATTTATTTTTTTTATAATCTGAAGTCACGCTGATGTGATGTAATGAATAGTTATATAATGGTACCACAAATACTAATACCTCATCAAAAGATGAGTCGTAGTTTTTTTTGAAAAATGAAATTGAAATCCCCAATTGGAAGTCACAATTTGTGACCTCCAATTCTGACAAACAGTCAGGAAAGCTGACTAGAAATATTTTTACATTCTCACTTGAAGATTTTCAAAGCATAAATATCTTAGAGATCGCCCACAACAGTAATTTCGCAAAATTCTCCTTGTGGAGTTGCTGGACAGAGGTCAACCGTTTCTGTTGAACATGAGTAAGTAACCCCCATACAAAGTGAGAAATTTAATGGATAATTCCCAAAGTTATTTCCCAAGTCCACCCCAGCGCAGGAGCATACAACATGATCGTCGTATCGAATTGGGTGCAACGTCCATTCAGTATTTGGATCTTGAAAAGGCAATTCATACATTAAAATCGGCTGCTTGAAACTCGTTTTTTTGTAATAATTTCCTGGCTTTGGGTAAAGAAAAATAAAGAATAATGTGCCGATACCAAAAACAAATAATGTTTTTTTTAGATGCATTTGTAACCCACCCCACACAAAGATTCCAAGCACAGCAGGAGGTAAGAAAGCAATTTGAAATAGTGAGCCTGAAACAATCGCACTAATCACCGTCTCTACACTTTCTGAAAATAAGTACAAGTATAGAATGGTCGCTATCCAAATAATGAAAAATGTAAACTTTATTGCTCTATTTTTCTCGCGAAATACTAACTGGAATATCGCAAACAATAGTACATACGCCACAAACATCACTGGAACAATATTAAAAATATAGTAAAACAAAAAGCTAAATATTGAATATGAAGGAGTTGTAGTTAATACCATTACCGTAATTCTATCATTAATGATACTCCCCAATGTAGATCATCGGGGTATCTTTCTGTCATCCTCGGGCTTGACCCGGGGATCCAGACATAAAATAGTCTCTGGATTCCCGCCTTCGCGGGAACGACAGGTGCCCCACTGCTTGCTGCGGGGGGTATTATCTTTCCGAGGGAGTTTTATTTTTCTGGAGCAATAAATTCATGGATTATGGTTTCTGCAAATAAGAAGATAGGGATGGCAAGAAGAACACCCAGTACGCCGCCTAATCTACCACCAACTAAAAGAACCACGAGAGTAACGATGGGGTTTATCCCTACTGCGCGCTTCATAATCATGGGGACAATAACATTATTCTCAAGTTGTTGAACGATGATATAGAGCGCAAGTGCTGAAAAGCCCATAAAGTATGAGGTGCTAAACCCCAGAATTATAGCGGGAATAGCAGATATGGTGGGTCCAAAATTTGGCACAACCTCCAATAGTCCTGCAAGAACCGCCAAGGGGAGTGCATATTTTATCCCAATAATTGTTAAGCCGATATATGTTAGAGTACCAACCACTGTCATGAGTGCTATTTCGCCCCAAAACCACGATGACATGCGCTTTTCAGCACTTGATATGATTCGAACTATTGTTGTTACTTTTTTTGGATCAAAATACCTATTAAGAAATGCGGTAATCATATTCTCTTCAAGAAGTAGATAGAGTCCAAAAAAGAGTGTTGCCATAACAAAAAGAACGTTTGAAAACACCAGGGTAATAAGTCCAAATATATTATTGGTTGCATCAGGAATATATCGACTCAACTCGTTAAAGTTAATGAGCTCCGATGCGTCTGGTGAAATATCTTGAATGATAAATGGAAGTGATCGAATCAAATTACCCGTCTCTACAATAATAGGGGGGATAATAAGCCAAATAAGAGAAAGAAATATGAGAATAAAGGCTAAATACGTTACTCCCGCAGCCAGTGCCCGTGGTACTTTTCTCGCTACAAGTCGCGCAACAGCTGGTCGCATCGCACTCATAAGAATGAATCCAATAAGAAGAGAAAATAACAGATCTTTCATAATCCATACGCCGTAGAGACTAAGAGGAATGACGGTGAAAAGGAACACAGATCGTGGAGAGATGGTGATGTGTATTGAGTCGCTACTTTTCATAATTATTTTCATTATACAGTACGCGATTATTCCTGTGTGCGCACTGGCATAATAATATGGGTATATGTTGTATCTTTTGCTGACTTGAATACTACTGGCGCGTCTGGTCGGAGTATTTCAATGATTATTTCTTCACTATCAACGCTGTTTAAAAAGTCTATCACGTAGCGGTAGTTAAATGCTACCTTCTGTGGCGCTCCGTCTATTTTTACGTCTTGTGTGGTCACATTTTCTTCGTTAGCTTCTTTTTTTGGAGAAATTCTAAGCATGTTGTCGCTAAAGTCATATTGAACTACGTGCGAATAGTCCCGGGCAAAAACAGAAATGAGCTTGGTGTTACGAATAAGTTCTTGTCTTTGTATGATTATTGTTGTTGTCTTATCGTCAGGAAGAACACGTTCATATGGAGGAAATTCCCCGTCTATAAGGCTGGTATAAAAGTCCATTTCTCCGTTTGAGAGTCGTACCACCTGCTCTTTTTTGGAATATGAAAAAGAAATTGATTTATTATCTTTTATATACCCAGCTACTTTTTTTAGAAAGTCTGACGGAATAATCATAGATGGAATTGCGCCTTTTTGCGCTTCTTTTACTATCGATAGCCGAAAGCCATCAGTTGTTACAAATACAACGCCGGTTTCTTCTGAAACAATATTTACCCCCGTAAGCACGGGTCGGGCATCGTCAGATGAGGCAGAGAAGAGGAGCTTAGAGAGGTTTTTACTTATAAGAGATGTTTCGATTTGCTCTGACGTGTCAGATAGGTGTGGTGGTTGGGGGAAGTCTTCTGCCATAATGCAGGGGAAAACGCCCTTTGTCTTTTTTTGTTGTATGGTCATGCTTTGCCCACTCATAATAAGATTGATGTCTCCGGCATCCAACAACTGCACAAACTCAATAATTTTCTTTGGTTCTATAATGATATGTATATCAGGAACATCTCCTTCTAAAAGTGTGGTGTGGAAATAACTATTTAAGTCAGTGCTATATATATGAAGCGCCCTTTCTTCGGTAGATAAATACACTCCTTGTAGAGCTTGTGTGGATGTTAGTCTGTTTGCAGTAAACTCTTGTGCAATTTTAATATTCAACAAAAGTTTTTCCTTATCAAGTGCTATGTTCATTGGTAGTATATATACTTTAGTAGTAATAGGGGCTGTGCATAAGTGTATAAAACGCGCTTCGTATTTTCAAGACCAAACAAACCCCCCCTTTTCTCTGTTGACACCCTGTGTATACTATGTAGATACGTGTATGGTTTGTCTTATCACATCAATCTCTTTTTTAAATTCAACATCCTTCATACTCATGCCTTGAATCTTATTTACTGCGTGCATTACAGTTGTATGGTCTTTTCGTTTTACTAAAAACGCAACGTCTTCTAAACCTATGTTAAGCTCCGTTCGAAGAAGATACATAATAATTTGGCGCGTAAGTGCTATCTCTCGTTTCCGTGTCCCCCCCCGTATCTGCGCCGGTTTAATATTGTAATAAGCGCACACGGCCTTTATCACTTCTTGTGGTGATATCTTTTCAACCTGCTTGGTTTTATTATTCTTCTGGAAGAACACCTCCACCGTATCGAGTGTTATTTTCTGATCCTTCTCGCTCAGATTTTGTGCATAGAGTGATAAAAGGGTACCCTCAAGAGCCCGTGTGTCGGTGATGATATCAGCAATTATTTTTGCTGCAGATATGTCTATTTCGATATTTTTCTCTTTTGCTTTAATAAGAAGAATGGCGGTTCTGAGCTCAAATCCTGGTGGCTGAATGTCTACTAACAGACCACCAGAAAAACGAGAGCGGAGCCTATCTTCTAAGTTTCGTATTTCGTGTGGAGGCTTATCTGAAGTGAGAATGATCTGGCCGCCGGCAGATATAACGCTATTAAATGTATGAAAAAACTCTTCCTGCACCGTCTGTTTGCCAGCGATAAATTGAATATCATCTAAAATAATGAGCCCAAGTGAACGATATTTTTTACGAAAAGATGGAGTTTTTTTCCCCCGAATAGCTTCTATAAGATCGTTCATAAATTTTTCCCCAGAGCAAAAAAGAACATGAACGTCTTCATGGTCTTTAAGTATTTCACGTGCCACCGCTTGTGCTATGTGGCTTTTCCCCACACCAACACCACCATAGAGAAATAACGGGTTGTATGACGATCCAGGGCTTTTTGCAACAGCCTGAGAAGCAGCAAAAGCAACCTGATTACTTGAAGATACGGCAAAATTATCAAATGAACAATTGGGATGAATTCCTGCCTGACGCAATATGTCTTCTAGCGTTGGTTTAAAACCAAGAAGTGGCCCTTCATCTTGTGGTTTAGGAACCGTTGTTTCGAGAAGTATTTCTACCGTAAGATCTTTACCTGCGTGAGCAGTAAGTTTTTCTTCAAGATCCTGTTTTTTTCTTTGGAGGTATGAATACGATCCAGTGCTATCACACACAAGAGTTATGGTGCCTTCTTGTATGTTTGTTGGCCGAGCATTTGCAAGAACGGAGTAGTATATTTGGTTTGATACTTTTAAATACTCTACTGATTTAAGAAATGATTCCCAGAAAGATTGCTGCATAAACCTGAATAAATAATGCGAACTAATTGTGTATAACTTATCCACAAATAATAAACATATTAACATTAATTTACAACTATATCTTTTGTATTCAAAAGAGGAAAAAGAGGGTACAATCAAATCTATATGTGTTTACTTAACATCTTATTTCCTAAGTGGTGTATGGGTTGTAAATCGTATGGATCTCCTTTGTGTCCATCATGTCTGAAAGAGGTATCATATATAAGAGAGCCTATATGCATTGTTTGTCAAGAGCCAAGTGAGCATGGGAAAACGCACTTCAGATGTCAGAAACATTGTCCCATTCATCAAACCACCACCATCTTTCAATATAAAGGAGTAGGGAAGAGTATTATAAAGCAATTTAAGTATGGGCTCCGACAGAGAGACTTTATTGACGCTCTTGGTAAATTAGATAAGAGTTGGGCAAACGAACTAGATTTTATTATTTGTCATACACCCAATCTCGTGCTTTCTCCCATACCACTTCACAAAAACAAATTAAAGAAGCGTGGATTTAATCAGGCTGAAATAATTGCGAAATTCCTTCAGTCAAAGCGTAAGATTCTCATCATAAACCCACTTATTCGAACAAAAAATACCCCACCACAAGCTCAGATTAAAGACAGAACACACCGCGGACAAAATGTAAAAGGCGCGTTTGTTTTGAAAGAAAATCATCTTATTACCAATAAGAACATTCTCCTTGTTGATGACCTATATACATCTGGAGCAACGGCTATAGAAGCGGCACGTGAACTTAAAAAACACAACTGCGACAAAGTATATTTATTCACTATCGCACATGGAATTCGATAGTATATTGAAAACCCTAACCTATAATGATATAATACCCCCATGGAATTCAACAGACTCATCTCTCTCGTACTCGGATTCATCGTTCTCATTCTTATTTTCGTATGGGTAAACAATCGCATACAAGCAGGAAAAAATAAAACAACAGATACTAAAAATACAGTCCAAGTAACTTTGACCGCAACACCTTCTCCAACAGGGCAAGTAGAGAAAAAAGGTTGGAAAAATCCCCTGGCATTTTTATTTGGTCAGGAATCACCAACACCAAGTATATCAATTACTCCCACAAGAATAATCACAGCTATTTCTGCCACCCCAGGAGTAACACAGCTTTCTGGAACCCCGACACAAGTGCAAGTAGTGGTAGATAATGGGTACGGCGGAACGAGTTCTATAGATAACGCAACACAGATTCCAGAAACTGGGCTTCCCACACTTATCATACCCCTCTCTTTCTTGGCTCTGGCTGGGGGAATGTATATAAAAAAGCGCTTAGTTTGATTTTTAGATATTCTTATGTAATAATGTCTGCAGTTATACATTTACACTTCTCATATGGCTCCTAAAAAAGCACCGCCAAAAACATTAAATACCAACCCCATGAGCGATAAAGAAAAAGCAATAAGCTTAGCTATTGAACAAATACAAAAGGAATTTGGAAAAGGTTCTATTATGAGAATGGGTGAAGGTCCAGTTGCAATGATTGAAACAACATCTACAGGAATACTTCCACTCGATATTGCACTTGGTGTTGGCGGCGTACCAAAAGGAAGAGTAATAGAATTATACGGCCCCGAGGCCTCGGGTAAAACAACCATCACATTGTCTATTGTTGCACAAATACAAAAAGCGGGGGGAACTGCTGCGTTTATAGACGCAGAACATGCACTTGATCCTGCGTGGGCAGAGAAGCTTGGAGTAAAGCTAGATGAACTTCTCATCTCTCAACCAGACACGGGAGAGCAAGCACTTGAGATAACCGAAACACTCATTCGATCAGGCGGGCTCGATCTCATAATAATAGATTCAGTAGCTGCGCTTGTGCCACGGGCAGAAATAGAAGGAGAAATGGGAGACGCACAAATGGGACTTCAAGCCCGACTCATGTCTCAAGCACTCCGTAAACTTACCGGCATTATTTCAAAATCTAAAACAACCATCTTATTTACCAACCAACTCCGTATGAAAATTGGTATTATGTTCGGCAACCCAGAAACAACACCAGGAGGAATGGCGCTTAAATTCTATTCGTCTATTCGTATGGATGTTCGCAAAATTCAAACTCTTAAAAAAGGTGACGAGGTCATAGGTGCTCGTGTACGGGTGAAAGTAGTAAAAAATAAAGTGGCGCCACCATTTCGCAAAGCAGAATTTAGCATCATACCAGATGGAGTAGATAATTTAGGAGCGCTTATAGATTTGGCAAGTGAGAAAAATATTATCGAAAAAAGTGGAGCCTTTTACAAATATGAAGGTGAATTGTTAGGGCAAGGCATAGAACAAGCAAAAGAACACTTAAAAGAACATCCCACACTCGAGCACAAGATAACAAAATTTGTCTATGAACAACTTGGTATTAATATGGCATCTGAGCAAAGAGTCCCCAAAAAGCAAGAAGAGTAACATATAGTTAGGATATGGAATCAAAAGAAGACTATATACATCAACTTAAATTAAGTGCGTATCAATACCTTCGTTTCCGCGCACGCACCGTGCACGAAATGCGCACACAACTTACCAACAAAGCCCAAAAATACCCGAAAGCACTTCCTTATATTGACGAAGTAATATTATTCTTACTCAAAGAGAAGTATTTAAACGACAGCGAGTTTATAAAAGAATATGTGCGGTCGCGCGTAACAAGTAAACCTCGAAGCGAATATCTTATGACAAGAGAACTTAAAATCAAAGGAATCTCACAAGAAGATATAGGTGAGTATTTCAATACACACGAGCTTGACGAGGAAGAACTTGCTCAAAGAGCACTCACAAAAGTAATTGGTCGTTGGCAAGACCTTCACCCACTTAAGAGAAAGAAAAAGGCATATGATTACCTTGCAAGAAAAGGATTTTCATATGACATAATTCGTACTATATATGAGCAGGAAGCTTCAACATAATCCATCTTGCACTATTATGGCAGACCAAGTACAATAGGGTGATTAAAAATTAGATCGAAGAAGCACACGCACAAAAGTTATTATAACAATCTATGTCAACATTTATCACCACTACTTCTGTAACACAATTTAGGTAGACTGATATAGTATATTGACGCACAAATTTTTTTAGGCGCACTTCTTCACATACAGTTATACCCCTTATGTTACAGTCCATCATCAACTCCCTGTTTCGCCAAGTGCGACAGGAAGAAATAACCAAAGCACAACAACGTGCAAAAGAGATCCTTCTTAAGGCAAATGAAGATGCCCTTTCTATTAAACAAGATGCAGAAAAGCAAGCAAGCAGTGCGATAAATAAAACAATCGACATTGAAAAAAGACTTTCTCAAAAAGAGCAACGATTAGAAGACAGAGGGAAACAACTAAGTAGTGGAGAACAAAGTCTTCGTACCAAAGAGCTGAGTATTGAAAAAATAATAAAAGATAACTTAGAACAAAAAGATCAGATTATTGCCAAACTCGAAAAGATAGCAAAACTTACTAAAGACGAAGCGCGAAAGCTCCTTTTAGATGCATGGGAAGATAAATTAAAAGGAGAAATTGCCAAGCGAATACGAGGCGCAGAAGAAGAAATCAAAAAAACAACAACAGAAAAAGCACAAGAGATTCTTTTAGACTCAATGAGGTATGGAGCAACAGACTATGTTTCAGAATATACACTCTCTGTTATACAACTCCCCAGTGACGATTATAAAGGTCGCATCATAGGGAAAGATGGACGTAATATTCGTGCATTCGAACTTGCAACCGGGGTAGACGTAGACTTGGAAGAAGAAGGCGTTATGCGTATGTCATCCTTTGATTCAGTACGCCGAGAAGTGGCCCGCATATCTATGGAAAAACTATTAAAAGATGGACGTATTCAACCACAGCGTATAGAAGAAGTTGTGCAAAAAGTAAGAAGTGAAATAGATAAAGTCATTCTTAAAGCAGGAGAAGACATGCTTCACCGCGTGAATGTATTTAATCTCCCTGCTGAAATTGTAAGTCTCCTTGGGCAATTTAAATACCGTTTTTCATACGGGCAGAACCTCATTCTTCACACATTAGAGGAAACGAAGATTGGGATCGCTCTAGCACACGAGCTAAAAGCAGATGTAGATACGGTTAAGCTCGGATGCTTGTTGCATGATATTGGAAAAGTAATAACAGATA
>CALRFM010000021.1 GCA_943356515.1 Patescibacteria group bacterium | reverse complement strand
TTGATGGATTGAAAACCTAATATGAAAACTATCATACTTTGCGGAGGCACCGGAACCCGCATGAAAGAAGAAACTGAATTCAAACCAAAGCCTATGGTTTTTGTAGGCAATCAGCCTATTCTTTGGCACATTATGAAGATATATGCAGCAGCAGGATTTAACGAATTTATTTTGGCACTTGGTTACAAGGCAGATTACATCAAAGAATTTTTCTTGAATCAAAAAGCATTCACCAATGATTTTACTCTTGAAACCAAATCTCATGAGGTGACGTATCATTTTGCCGAAGATAAATCCAGAGATGACTTTAAAATAACCTTTGTAAACACTGGTGACAAAACAGAGCCTGGTGAACGTATACTCAGATGCAAGCCCTATATATCCAAAGACGATGAGCGTTTTATGGTAACCTACGGCGATGCAGTTTCAGACATTAATATCCAAGACCTTGTGACCTTCCATACCAATCAACATACCATAGGCACTCTTACTGGCGTTCATCCTCGTAGCAAATACGGCTTGGTAAGTGTGGGTGATAGCGATAAAATCAGTGGGTTTGTAGAAAAGCCAGTTTTGTCTGAATGGGTCAACGGCGGATTTATGGTATTTCAAAGAGAATTTTTTGACTATATTCATAAAGGAGAATTAGAACACGAAGGCTTAAAGCGCATTGCAGAAAAACAACAATTATCGTTGTATAAACATGAAGGCTTTTGGCAGAGTATGGACACCTATAAAGAGGTAGAAGATTTGAACAAGCTGTGGGATCAAGAACAACCTCCTTGGAAAATTTGGAAATAATATGAAAAACAAAACAGTACTCGTTACGGGTGGCACGGGCTTTGTGGGAGGGCATCTGGTCGAAGAATTGATAAAGCTTGGTGCCAATGTTATTGTTGTCGATATCAATCTAGATAAAAAATCATATCTCTATACTGAAAAACTTGATCAGAAAGCAACAGTCATACATCTAGATATGTGTGATTATAACAAATTACTAAAACTGATCGAAGAATACAAGGTTGAATTCATCTTCCACTTGGCCGCTCAAGCACTTGTTGAGGTTGCTTACCACAATCCAAAACAGACGTTAGAAAACAATATTGTGAGCACCATAAACATTCTTGAAGCGGTCAGAATAAATCCCACCATTAAGGGTCTGGTCGTTGCATCCTCTGATAAAAGTTATGGGAAGCTGAATAAAGACAAATACATCGAGACCGATCCCCTATCTGGTGACCATCCATATGACACGTCAAAATCGGCAACAGATTTGATCACAACTACCTATTGTAAAACATATGGCATCCCCGCAGTTGTTACTCGATTTGGGAATATTTACGGCGAAGGCGATTTAAACTTTTCTCGAATCATTCCTGGCATTATGACATCGATTATCAGTAACAAGCCGCTTGATATCCGTAGCGACGGAACATTCATACGCGATTACTTGTATGTCAAAGATGTTGTTGCTGGGTACATATTACTCGCCCAAAATATCGATACAGTTCGTGGTCAAGCATTTAATTTTGGATCAAATGATACGCTCTCTGTCTTGGATCTCCTAACCCAAATAGAAAAAACCTTAGGCAAAAAAGTACAAAAAAATATCCTTAATCAGGCCAAAAATGAGATCCCCTATCAGTCACTGGATTACTCAAAAATAAAAAAAGAAATCGGTTGGGAGCCAAAAGAAACTGTTTCTTCAACCGCAGAGAGGGTTTGGAGGTGGTATAAGAAGCTGAACCGTTAGTAATTATGGCAGAAATAATATACCTATGGATAGAAAAACAATTGAAGTAACCTTAAATCAATATGTAAAAAAAATTCAATCTGTTGTAAATCCGCAGAGAGTGATTTTGTATGGCTCGTATGCACGTGGAACTGCTACGAAGTGGAGTGATATCGACCTCGTGGTTGTAGCAGATTATAAAAAGAAAAATGAGTTAGAGCTTATGAATAAGCTTTCAAATATTGGGACGACTATTGATGACGAACGGATATTTGATATTCGTATTTTGCAACAGAAAGATTTTAAAAACCTGAGTCATCTATCAATACTCAGTGAGGCAAAAAAAGAAGGAATAACAATTTACACAAATTGATTAAATCACAAAAAAATCGGTTGGAAGCCAAAACGTACCGTGCAATCCACTGCGCAGGGAATTTTTGAGTGGTATTTTAAAAATAATTTACTATAAATTTACCTATTTGATACAATATAGACGTGGAAATAAAAGAAAAAGATGAATTACAAAAAGCATGGTTGAAAAGCGCTATTGAAGATTTAGAAACAGCTAAGGATTTATTTAAGTTGGGAAGATTTAGCGGTTGTCTATTCTTCTGTCATCTTGTAATAGAAAAAACACTAAAAGCAATTTACATTAAAGTTAACGATACCTATCCACCTCCTACACATAAATTAGTTAACCTTGCTCATTTATCAAAATTAGAATTAAACAGAGAGTTTAAATTATATTTGATTGAGATAACCACCTTCAATGTTGAAGCCCGCTACGATATTTTTAAAGAAAAACTTTATAAAAAAGCTACCAAAGAATTTACTCAGAGATATTTTAATATTACTAAAGAGCTATTTATTAAATTTAAAAACTTATTATGATTGATAAAATAATTTTAAAAAAACAAGGAATACTAAATGAAATCGAAAACTATATTAAAGTGTTAATAAAAAATAACATTAATCCAAGCAAAATACTTCTTTATGGCTCGTTTGCTAAAGGAAAAACTCATCCATATTCAGATATTGATATAGCAGTTATTTCTGATCAATTTGGCAAAGATGAAATTGAGGAACTAATGGAATTAGCAAGGTTGACTATTGATGTATCAGATCGAATTGAGGCAATTCCTCTAACAAATGACAATCTAAAACTTAAATATCATTCTCTTATTGGTGAAATCAAGAAATATGGAAAAGTAATCTATTCTTCAAATTAACTATTATTTTAATGCCCATACCTTTCTATCACAATATGTGGTATTTAAAATCACTCAATCATATTTGATTTAAGTTCTTTCTCATCTAAAAACGGAAACATATCTTCAAATGGTTTTGAAGTAAATGAACCATCTTTATTCTTAACTGAAGCCAAACGTGGAATAAGGGGTTGCCATTCAGGTGTCATAACATCACATACCACTGGTCCATCATACTCAAGAACCTCATTTATTTTCTTATCTACTTCTTTTACCGAGTTTATTCTTACTCCTTTTATTTCATATGCTGCGGCTATTTTCAAAGCGTCAGGGCACCATAAGCCAGATTTATCATCAACACCAATATGTCTATTATTCATATAATTGGCTTGTGTGAGACGAATGAGCAGGTACCCATTATTATTAAACACAAATATTTTTACGGGCAACTTGTTTTGCTTTATGGTAGCCAGCTCTTGAATATTAAACTGCATACTTCCATCACCAGTAATTATGATGGTTTGTTGACTAGTGTCTGCCATATGTGCACCTATCCCTGCAACCCAGTAACCCATGGTAGATATTCCACCGGTTGTCATAAAGCGTTGGTCCTTTTTGACTTTCCAAGCCTGACTTGCTACATGAAAACATGAGCCAGTATCTACAAGTATAGTAGTTTTTTCACGTGCCAATGCTGAAAGCCTATCGATAAAATAGTATGAATTTACTGGGTTCTCATTTTTATATTCTGGAAGAACCACAGGGTAAGCTTCTTTCCACGTATTGCACTGAGCGATCCAATCAGTATATTTGGGAAGTGATGTTACATCGATCTGCGTGTCTAGTTCTTGAAGAATATCTTTAACATTTTGATTAATTTTTACACTGATTTCAACTCCAGGTTTGTTCAATTCTTCTTTATCAATATCAACCATTATTTTTTTTGCATGCCGGCCAAAATCACTTGGATTGTGACCTACCGTAGATGAAGAAAGCCGACTTCCTAAAGCAATAATCAAATCAGAGTTTTGTATTGCAAAGTGAGCTGCACGCTCACCATAAGTTCCCGGCCTTCCCACATACAGCTTATTTGAACTTTGAATAAGATCTATACCAAGTCGTGACGTAAGGACCGGAATACCCAATTTATTAATAACACCCTGAAAATCTGCAACAGCATTTGCTAAACGTATTCCTTGACCAGCTATGATTATCGGTCGTTTTGATTTACCAATTGCTTGAAGTATGCTCTTTGCTCCGCTTTCTAAGAGAGATTGTTGTGCAGGTTCTTCCACAGGGGGTGTAAATTCTTTAAGCATTTTTGTTGGAACTTCCATTCGCTGAATATCTAGGGGGACATCAAGCCATACTGGTCCAGGTCTACCGTGAGTCGCTAAATAGTAGGCTTTTTGTACGTAGTATTTTATAAGAGATGGATCATCTACTGTTACAAAGAATTTTGTAACACTCTCTACCAATGGTTGAATATTTATTCCCTGAATTCCGTATTGACGTATCTTATGTTTCTGTTGATATTGCACAAAGGGAAGTGGTGATTGCCCGGAAAGAATGAGCATTGGGCTTGAATCAACCCATGCTCCTACCACGCCATTCATCACGTTTACCGATGCAGGTCCAGCAGTAACTAGTGCAACACCCAGTTTTCCCGAAGCTCTTCCGTATGCTTCAGCAGCCATTCCAACAGCCTGTTCATGATGATGGCAAATATAGGTGATTTTTTTGTTACGGGCCACCGCATCATTCATAAACATGGCTTGGCCACCAGTGATCATAAATATAGTGTCTACCTTTTTTTTCGCTAAAAAATCTATAATATAGTCACTGACGTTCATATGAGTTTATGTAATGGTTATAATAACGACTGAATCGCATAATTTTCACTTGAAAATTTCTTATTTTGTTTGAGACTCATGGCGACATCTACAATAATATCTTCTTGTCCGCCTACTATTTTCCGTCTTCCTAGCTCCATAAGTATGTCTTTTGCATCTACACCAAACCGTTCTGCGGCCTTTTGAGCATGGGGAGCAAAACCAGAAAATACCCCAGCTAACCCACTTATCAGTGAAACGGCAGTTATTTCCTGAGGCTTTTTCATGATTTTAGAAACAATATTCTCGCTATTATCGATAAGTGCGTACAAATCGAGTCCTGTTTCATAACCCATTTTTTGAAGAACCGCAACAAGTACTTCCATTTGGCAATTACCCGCTCCAGCTCCAAAACCACGTGATGTGGTGTCCACCATAGTTGCGCCAGCCAGTATTGCAGCTACAGAGTTGGCAACTGCCATGCCCAGATTATTATGTGCATGAAAGCCTACTTCAATATCGAGGCCATCTACCAATGTTGACACTTTAGTTGTCACATCATCAGGTAAATATGCTCCAGCAGAATCCATAAGAAGTATTCCCTTTGCTCCATATTCTTGCATTTGTAGGGCTTGTGCTAAAAGCTTAGGTGCAGATAGCATATGCGACATCATAAGAACGCCATATGTTTCAAGGTTATTTCGAACAGAATACTTTATATGTTGCTTAGTTACGTTTGCTTCCGTACAGTGTGAAGCTATCATCATAACTTCGATACCAGATTCAATAGCAGGCTCAATATCATTTTTAATCGTGCCAAATCCTGGGATCATGAATGCACCAAGTTTTGTTTTTTTTAAGTGTTTTTTAGCTGTTTCTAACATCACCTTATCACCAAGTAGCGATTGTCCTAGTTGCAAAGAAGATGCTCCCAAACCATTACCATGTCCAACCATTACTATTTGTATGTTTGCAGATTCTGCACCTTTGGCATAATCTATGATATTCTCTTGAGTAAGTTGATGTTTTATGGCATGTGAGCCATCTCGAAGAGTTGAGTCAACTATGAGAATATCTTTTTTCATATTATGATGTCATTAATTTTTTTCTTGCATACTCTTCTGCAACAGATATGGCGGCGCAGTTTATTATATCTAAATTCCCCGCATAAACAGGTAAGTAGTCTCCAAGTCCCACCACCTCCGTCATAACGGTCAGCAACCCGTTTTCATAAATGGGCTCAACAATGAGGCTATACCCCGGTACATATTCTTGAATTTTAGAAACTGTTTCTTTTATTTTATTACGAACAAGCTCGATATTGGGGTCTTTTACAGAAGCATAAATGGTGTTATGCATATATATCGGTGGATCAGCTGGGTTTAAAATAATTATCGTTTTGGCTTTTTTTACCCCAGTAAACTGCATAATGCCATCACTTGTTGCTTGAGTATATTCGTCAATGTTATCGCGCGTACCGATGCCTGCAGATTTTGAAGATATGCTTGAAACGATTTCAATATATTCTATTTCAGGGTGGATTTTCATAATGGCGTCCACAATAGGTATGTTCGCTTGTCCTCCACATGTTATCATATTTACATTTTGCGCCTTTATTCCTTCTGCTAGGTTCATGCTCGGAATACACATGTTGCCGATTCTTGATGGTGTCATGTCTATGGTGTATATTCCAAGTTTTTTTAATAGAGGAGCATGAACGGCATGGGCTTTAGCAGATGTAGCATCAAACACAATCTGACATATATCAGGATTGTCTTGGATTGCTTTAATAGATTCAAATGACGTATGTACACCCATAGATTGAGCTCGTTTTATTCCTTTGGAATCCGGGTTTTGCCCAGCAAATATCGTACATTCAAGAACATCTGACCGCATTATTTTAGTAAGCAGATCGGAACCAATATTACCTGTTCCAATTATCCCAACGGGCACTTTTTTGTTCTTTTTTTCAGTCACTATCATTCTATGTTAATGTTACTTTTCACAATATACGTAGGTCTTCCCTTCGCTTCTTCATAAATACGCGCTATATATTCACTGATTATTCCTAAAATAAAGAACAGTATGCCAAAAAGAAAAAGCATAAGGAGTATTATAGATGTAATTCCTGGATTTACTCTTCCGATCATTGCAAATAAGATGAGGTAGTAAACGATGAGTATGAAAGAAAATATCGTCATAAGAAGTCCAGTATATGTCACAAATTGGAGCGGTAAATATGAGAAAGAAAACATTCCATTTTTAGCCACCCGTATAACGGTAATAAGATCTGCTTTTGACTCACCAGCATATCGCTCTTTTCTATCAAAAGGTATGCCCGTATGTTTGAATCCTGTCCAGGCCACCAGTCCTCTGAGGTATTTATTTTGTTCAGGCATACTATTTATAGCCTCATAAACCTTCTTGTCCATAAGGCGAAAGTCTGATGCATTTTCTGGAAACGCATTATTGGTAGCTACATTGAGAAGTTTATAAAACAATACCGAACTCATTTGGCGAACAAAGCCAGAAGTTCTTTTTTTTACAATGCCATACACTATTTCATATCCTTGTTCCCATTTTTCTAGAAATTGTGAAACAAGCTCTATGGGCTCTTGCATATCTGCCATCATTACCACACACGCATCTCCTGTTATGTATTTGAGTCCAGCTACAATACCGCTATCACATCCAAAATTACGTGAAAGTTGAAGTATTTTGAAGCGCTTATCTAACTGCACATGGTTTGCGAGGAGTTCATATGAATTATCTGTAGAACCGTTTTCAACCAACATCATTTCAAAATCATATGACTTATTTTTTTCCATGAATGAAGTAAGCTCTGAAAGAAGGTGCGGGATACTTTCACTTTCGTTGTATACTGGGATAACGAATGAAAGAAGTTTTTTTTGCATGAATAATTATAACAAAATCCTGTTTTATTGTTGCAGAAAATAACCACCAATGGTACCCTATCATACTATGACAGTCTCAGATTACATAATCAAATTTTTAGTAGAAAAAGGTATAAATGATATTTTTCTCGTTTCAGGCGGAGGCATCATGCATTTATGTGATGCTGTCGGAAGAAATAAAAAAATTCAATATGTATCGAATTATCACGAGCAGGCATCTGCGATTTGCGCTGAATCTTACGCAAGAATTAAAAACAATATATCAGCCTGTCTTGTCACGACAGGTCCTGGTGGCACGAATGCCCTTACTGGTGTTGCAGGCGCATGGACAGATTCTGTACCAATGATTGTGTTGTCAGGTCAAGTGAGGACTGATGTCATTGCAGATTACAAGAAATTAAGGCAACAAGGACCACAAGAGCTAGATGTAGTTACAATGGCAAAACCGATTACTAAATACGTAAAAACGATCAAAGATCCTTCTTCAATCCGCTTTGAGCTAGAAAAGGCCCATCACTATGCAACAACTGGCAGACCTGGCCCTGTTTGGTTAGATATTCCGCTTGATATTCAAGGATTAATTATTCAAGAAAAAGAACTTAAATCATTTACACCACCTACAGATGACTTGGTACAAAAAAGTAGTAAGTTAGATAGTCAGATTCAGAAGGTTGTTTCGCTACTTCAGAAATCTCAGCGACCGCTTCTGATACTAGGACATGGAGTTCGTTTGGCACATGCAGAAAAAATACTTGCTCAATTTGTTGATAAAGTCAAAATGCCCATAGTGCTCCCCTACAATGGTATGGATCTTGTTCCATATGAAGAACTTCTATTGGTAGGAAAATTTGGTCCTGTAGGTAATCGAGCAGGTAATTTTGCGCTGCAAAATGCTGACCTTCTGCTGGTTATTGGAGCAAGTCTTAGTTTGGCTTCGCGCGGATTCGATATTAAAGGCTTTGCTCCTAAAGCAAAAAAAATAATGGTTGACATAGACAAAGGAGAGTTAACAAAAACTACCCTTTCGCTTGATATGGCAATCCAAGCAGATGCTAAAGATTTCATTAATCAGTTTTTGAACAAAACTATTCAAGTGACATTTTCATATTCTGAAAAATGGCTTGAAGCATGTACCGATTGGAAGAAAAAATACCCCATCATACTTCCTGAGTATTTTGATAGTAAGGAATTTGTTAATACGTACGTGTTCATGGATATATTGTCTGACTATCTGAGCAAGAAAGATATTGTTCTTTCAGGTAATTCTTTAGATGCAGTTTCGTTGTATCAGGCTTTCAAAGTAAAAAAAGGACAACGAGTATTTACTAATGCAAATTTGGGCGCCATGGGATGGGGGCTACCAGCAAGTATTGGAGCGTGCGTAGGCAACAAGCGACAACAAACGATATTAGTTACTGGAGATGGCAGTATACAATTTAACATGCAAGAGTTAGCCACAATTAAATATAATAACTTACCTATTAAAATTTTTATATTAAATAATCAGGGATACGAATCAATAAGAACAACGCAAACTAACTTTTTTAAGGGAAGATTTGTTGGATCTAATAATAAATCTGGAGTAACTAATCCCAACTTCAATAAACTTGCTGAATCCTACGACATTCCCTATTTTAAGATAAATAACTATAAACAAATTTCTACGATATTACACAAAATACAAACAATAAAAGGACCCACCCTATGTGAGGTGATGGTTGATCCGGATCAACCTCGAGCACCCAAAGCATCATCATTTCGCAAGAAGGATGGAACGCTCGAATCTAGACCACTTCATGACATGGCTCCCTTTTTGCCACGTGAGGAGATAGAGAAAAATATGACGTTATTTGATTGATTTACTATGAATATACTACTAACGGGCGGTTCAGGATTTGTGGGACAGAATCTTTATAATGGTTTGGAAAAAAATTATAACGTGCTTGCCCCATCAAGCAAAGAGCTTAATTTATTAGACTATCAGTCAGTTGAATCCTACATAAATAATAATGATATTTCTATTGTCATTCATACGGCAATACGTGGTGGAGATAAGGTTCTAGATACAACATTGAGAGTATTTGCAGGCCTCATACGAAATATCGATAAGGTAGATAAAATAATTCACTTTGGCTCTGGGGCAGAATATGCAAAAACACGCGATATAGTAAAAATTAATGAATCAAAATGGGGAGCGTTTATTCCAGAAGATCATTATGGTCTTGCAAAATATATCATTCATCACATTATTCAACATGAAAAAAAGATTGTAAACTTACGCCTATTTGGAGTTTATGGGAAATATGAGGGTTATGAGAGCAAGTTTATCTCAAATGCTATTGCAAAAAACGTATGTGGTTTACCAATAACAATAAAGCAGAATGTTGTTTTTGATTATCTCTTTATTAATGATTTGATTCCTATTGTGAGCCATTTTATCGATAATAATCATCAGCATTCGGCATACAATATTACGCCTGATGAATCTATAAGTCTTACCAATATTATTGATATAATCAACCAAATAGCCGAAACGCCATCTAAAGTACACATAGTAAATGAAGGGTTAAATTTTCAGTATACTGGCAATAACTCATTATTGCGCCAAGAAATGCCTGAAATTCAGTTTACCTCCTATCATGAGGGCATAGCAGAACTCTATGATTACTATCGAAATCTCCGAGAAAAAATAAACAGAAAGATTTTAATTAATGACGAGTATTTAAAAGTTGCAAAAATTAATAGTTATAGTATTCACTTATGAAAAACAATGAAATAATTACTCATTATTTAAATGGAAAAACGCTTTTGGTGACAGGAGGAACTGGTTCTTTTGGTAAAAAATTTATTCGAACTGTTCTAGATAATTACGGTATTAAGCGCCTTATAGTCTACAGCCGAGATGAATTAAAACAGGAAGAAATGAGAACGATGTATGGTTTTACCGATGAACGTTTGCGGTATTTTATTGGAGATGTTCGTGATCGTGACCGGCTCTACAGAGCTATGATTGATATAGATGTCGTTGTGCATGCTGCCGCAATGAAACAAGTTATGGCATCGGAGTATAATCCGATAGAAGCTATTAGAACAAACATAAATGGCGCAGAAAATATTGTAAATGTTGCAATAGATAGAAGAGTCAAGAAAGTTATAGCACTGAGCACCGATAAGGCAGTGAATCCGATCAATCTATATGGCGCGACAAAACTTGTTGCGGAAAAGTTATTTATCCAAGGAAATAATTATTCAAGCACGGATGGTGCAAAATTTAGCTGTGTCCGCTATGGAAATGTTGTTGGAAGTCGTGGAAGTGTTGTTCCACTTTTTAATCATCAAAAGAAAAGTGGAGTAATCACGGTTACTGATAAAAGAATGACACGCTTTTGGATTACTCTTGATCAAGGTGTAAATTTTGTTTTAAAATCTATTGAGTTAATGTGTGGAGGTGAGGTATTTATTCCAATAATTCCGAGCATGAATATTACCGATCTGGCAAAAGCTATGGCTCCAGAGTGTAAGGTTAAATCAGTTGGTATTCGGCCAGGAGAAAAACTTCACGAAGTGCTTGTTTCTAAGGAAGAATCAAGGGGTACCTATGAATTCGACGATATGCTCGTTATACGCTCAGGGAGTTTATTTAGAGAGCCAGCAAATCCCCTATGGACTAAAGGGAACAAAATGAAAAAAATATCATATTCTAGTGACAATAATACCGAGTGGCTTGATAAAAAAGGTATTTTAGAAATGATTAAACAGTCATGAAGAAAGTTCTTATTACTGGCGCATCTGGAATGCTGGGTGCGGCAATGGTTGCTCAATGGAAGGGTATATTTGAGGTCTATGCAACTGGACATTCACAATTTGATCATAATACTGCAGAACACTATCTTTTATTTGATCTTTCACAACAGTCCTATGAGAATTTATCTGCATTTGTTAACCCTGACATTATTGTTCATTGTGCTGCGATAACAAATCATGAATATTGTGAAAGTAAACCTGATATGGCGAAGTTAGTAAATGGCGAATCAGTGCGCAAGCTCTTAGTCCAGTTTCCTCAATCAAAATGTATCTATATATCTACAGATGCAGTTTTTCCTCCTAAAACACATCTTGCAGATGAACAGACGAAACCAAATCCCTTATCAGTATATGGTCAATCAAAAGCATTGGGTGAACAATATATCGCCGACTCATCTGAGCGTGGCATAACAATACGTACTACAATAGTAGGAAAAAATACAAATGAACACAAACATGGATCATTTGTAGAATGGATTGTGTATTCACTGAAAGAATCTACCTCTATTAGTCTATATGATGATGTTATTTTTACCCCAATATCTATTTGGAGTCTTATCGACGAGTTACAATGGCTCATTGAGCACGATACATATATCACAGATTACTCTATATTTCATATTGCTGGATCAGAAATAGTATCTAAGTTTGACTTCGGATACGAACTCGCCAAACAGTTACAGTTAGATTTAATGAGTAT
>CALRFM010000020.1 GCA_943356515.1 Patescibacteria group bacterium | reverse complement strand
TCAATGCTTGTTTTTCAATATCTTGAGAAGGAGCTTCTTTCAGAATAAGATCACTTATTGCATGAGAAGCGTTTAGTATTTCATATATTCCAACTCTTCCTTTATATCCAGAACTATTACAAGCTTCACACTTTTCCCCTTTGGCAAGCTGTATGGGTTCGTTGTTTTGATACTGCTTAGGTAATAACGGGCCAAGTTTTTCTCGAATGGTAAGTTGCACTTCTTCGGGGGGTACGTAAAACGTTTTGCAATCTTCGCACACTCTTCGAACAATACGCTGCGCAATGATGGTACTAATAACAGAAGCTATGAGAAATGGTTCGCCACCAAGGTCTGTCAAACGGGGAATTGCTGTTGCTGCATCATTGGTGTGCAGTGTAGAGAATACTAAGTGGCCGGTGAGTGCTGCCTGAATAGCTAGTTGCGTTGTTTCTTTGTCTCGAATTTCTCCGACCAAAATAATATTGGGGTCCTGTCGTAAAAACGACTTGAGACCTGAGGCAAAGGTAAGACCAGCTTTTTGGTTAATTTGTACTTGGTTAATGCCGTCGACCTGATATTCTACTGGATCTTCAAGGGTAACGATATTTACTGCCTTTGTATTAAGTTTGGTGAGAACCGAATAGAGTGTGGTTGTTTTTCCAGATCCAGTTGGACCGGTAACCAGTATAATTCCATAAGGTTTATCAATCCCACTTTCAAAACGTTTTAGTTGCGGACCGTCTAACCCCAGTTGTTGCAGAGTGGGAATTCCTCCACTCTTCCGAAGTAATCGCATGACGACTTTTTCACCAAATACTGTTGGAAGACTTGACACACGAAGATCAATCTCTTCATTATCACTGGTAAAGTTAAACCTCCCGTCTTGCGGCACTCGTTTCTCGTCTATCTTCATTTGAGAAAGTATTTTGATACGAGACACCAGTGATTCATGAATACTTGCAGGCAGCGACAGTTTCTCTTGAAGAATGCCGTCGACTCTATATCGAATGCGCGTTTTCATCTCATTGGGTTCTATATGTACGTCAGAAGCACGACTCTTCATAGCAAATTCCAAAATGGTGTTTACGATTTTTGCAATCGGTGCATTGCTCAAATTAGAGATATCTTTTACTTCTTTGGATTCATTTGGTTTTTGCTTTAAAGTAACTTGCGCTATAGCCTCTTCCACCTCTGGAGATAGGTTTTTGGTGTAAGCGGTGGTGAGAACTTTAGCGATATCTTCTTCGAGTGCCAGTGCAAGGGTCGCCTTAATGCCCGCTTTCATCTCTATAAAATCTTGTAGACTAACGTTGAGTGGGTCAGGAGTAGCCACAAATAATCGATTATCTGCAGTATCAAATATATAAGGCATGATATTATGGCGCTGTGCAATAGATTGAGGTATATATTTGAGCGCCTGAGGATCTATGGCGGTAGTGCTTATATTTATATACGGTACATTTAGGAGTTCTGCCTTTGTTTTCAATATACTTTCAGGAGCTAAATTAGTATACTGAAGCAAATAAAGATCTATAGATAAGTCCTTTTTGAGCGAATCCATCTCATACGTATTTGCCACAGACTGGTCAACAATATTTTTCTCAACCAGTTTATCTAAAAATCGTTTTGGAGGTATACCCATACTATCACTATATATGATACCAAGCATCGTTTCAATTTCAGATATACAATCCATTGATCGCCTCATTAGTGAAAAGGCATCTGAATACCATATTTCTCTCGATCGTATTGTTCGTATATCTCCACAAGGAGCGCATATAACCATAGATCAAATACGCGCTCTTAAAAAGATGTTGTTTCAATCGGGGGGGCGGCAGATGTTTGTTGTTTTTGAACTTTTTGATACTGCTACTATTGAAGCGCAAAATGCACTCCTTAAGGTGTTAGAAGAATACGGCGATACTCACCTACTCCTTCTCTTTACGCGAAATATACACGCAGCACTTCCTACCATTCGATCCAGGTGTATCATCGATCAGAATCAACCAGTTTCGGTCATGGTTCAAGACGAGCTCTTCCTATCAAGTGTTCCACAACGGTATTCACAAGCACTTTCTGAAGAAGCTCGCGGTCGGCCAAAAACAAAAGAGGAAGGAGATCAGACACTATGTTGCGTGATAACTACTCTTCGTTCCCATATTCGTCGTGGTGACATCCAGTCAATAGCATCTTGCAAAGAGGCCCTCAATATACTCCGATTTCTTCGTAATAATAACTTCAACCCACAACTTGCAATAGATCATTGGAGCTTAAATCAAATGAATGATATAGTGTAACTATGCATATTTTAAAGCGTGCTCGGTGCGGATTTACCCTTGTGGAACTTGTTATTGTAATTGGCATTATTGGCATTGTGGTTGCGATTATGTCTGTACCACTTACCGGGATACAAAGCCGTGGTAGAGACGACAGGCGTAGACTAGATATTGAAGAGCTCCAAGTAGCACTTTCACAGTATCATGCCAATCAACCCGGTGGGTATTACCCTATTACCATTCACACCCTTATAACTGATGGGTACATTAATGCTTTGCCCATTGATCCTTTGACAGGTAATTCTGCTGCATATGTAACGGGTTACCAACTCTTACCGATTGGTTGTAATAATTCAACTACCTATTGCACTTCCTATCGATACTCAATAAATCTCGAAAATGAAAATGTATATCTGGTAACTTCAAATAAACCTCAAGGCAGTGAGTTAAGTCCAACGCCATCATCCATACCTTCACCAACCTCGGCACATCCCAATCCCAATAATCCAGCTCCTGATCCAGTTGCGCCAACTGGTTATGAAGAAGCAGCATTTTGATGTGTGGCATATTCATCAGAATATCAGTATCATTCATGTATGTGGAAGAAAAAAGGATTTACCCTCATAGAAATAATTATTGTAGTAGGAATAATATCCATTATTATTGGTGGTAGTGTGAGAATATATAGTAACACTATTGCTGAGCGACAACTCGATAAACAAGCTGATGGACTGATGAATATACTTCAAAGTGCCAAAGACCGGTCAGTAGCGCGCGATATTTCACCTCTTACCCCTCTTCCAGGATGTACTAATTTTGTTGGTTACTCTGTATTTATACAATCCAACGGTGTTTTTGAGGAAAGAATTCTATGTGACCTTGCATCAACTACGCTCGATCAACATTCTATAACCAATGTTGTATTCAATAGTCTGAGTCCTTCGCCCATGCAACTGACCTTTACGTACCCTTACGGCTCGCTTGATACCGCCACTCGCCTGATTACTATTAAAAGTGATCGTATAGATAGATGTATCACTATCACCGTTCCCCAACTTGGCCCACTTAATAAATCAGATATGATTGCATGTTAACACTACCACCTCGTACACAATGTGGATTTAGCATAATAGAAGTAATTATATTTATTGGTATCTTGAGCGTGGTACTTACTGCAGCGCTTGGATTTACTATTAAAATGATTATGACAGTGCGGGTGAATGAGCACAGGTTACGGGCGAGCCATTATGTTGAAGAAGTTACTGAATGGCTTAACGGAGAGCGTGAGGCAGATTGGGAAGAATTTGAATCTCATGCTACTACCGGCGGAACAGTATATTGTATGAATAACACGCTTGCCATAACAAACACATTAGATGACCTTATCACGGGAGCATGTACTACCAATGGGTTAACTCCCGCAATATATCGAAGAGAGCTTACACTTAGTAAAGACAGTCCAACGACAGCCACTCGTGTAAGTGCGACAGTGCAAGTAACATGGATTGAAGAGGGAGTTCAATATGTAGAACAAATTCAAACAGGTTACTCAGTATGGGAATAAAACAATCAGGATTCACCCTTGTAGAAGTACTTATGGTGTTAGGCGTCATCGCCATTGTTGTGCCATCTATCATGAGTATTTCGTATGTCATTTTATCTGAACAACTACGCATTTATCGTCTTACTGAAACCAAACGCCAAGGAGACTACATCATAAATGTCATGAAAGAAAAAATTACCAGAGATGCAGATACGCTTTTTGACAATAACACCGGATCAAATGTGTGTGATGATGCTGGAGACTCATTCTCTTCACCAGGAGGGACAACATTTGATTTTATCGATGCAGAGGGGAATACCTTTTCTTTCCGAGAAGTTGCAAATAATATGGTGATTACCGATCTTACCGTTCTTCCTACTATTACATCCAATTTAAACGATGCTCGCGTTTCGATAACGGGCTTAACTATAGAATGTTCACGTAAAACCGGTTTCACCCTACCGCTTGTTGGGTTTGCATTTGATGTAACATTTATAGATGCAACCCCAACGGCCCGTGAAGGCACCATCACTCTTCATTATCAGACAAAGGTGAAATTGCGCTAGTGCAATTCTCTCTAGATTTTGCTAATCTGTAGTATGGCAGGTACATTTTCATTAGACATCAGCGAGCAATATACTCGTCTCGCTCATTTGAGCAAAAAGAAAGATAAAATTGAAATCCATTCTTTGGGGTATGACAATACCATTCCCAACTTTTTTACGAATCTGGTTGAAAAATCTGCACAAGAGCAATCAAAAGTCATCTCACTCCTTCATAGTAAACTCAACATACCAAGTACCAGTGTACATGTCGTTTTACCAGACGATCTGTCGTATTCACAACTTCTTCTTATGCCAGACCTTCCAGAAAAAGAATTAGTTAAATCTATACGACTGCAGGCAGATGAATTCGTTCCGCTTCCTATTGGCGATGTGTATGTAGATTTAGAAACTATCGCCAAACTACCTAATGGCAAGCTTCTTATTGTATTTATTGCTGCCCAAAAGAAAATTGTAGATCATGTGCATTCAACCATCGAGATGGCAAATCTGGAACCCGCCACGCTAGAAAATGAACTAAGCGCCGTTGGTCGTATGGTTACTGAGATGTTTACTTTCATAAAGACGCCAACGCTTATTATCAACTTCGGATATGGTGGCACATCGCTCTATGTTATGAACCCGCCCTTCCCCTATTTCCAAATAACTCGAACAATCCGCATTGGGTACGATATTATTTTGCGAGATCTTAAAGTTAATATGAATCTGGGCGATGAAAAAGCAGTTGAAGCATTGAGAACAATCGGGCTCAGCGCCAATGGAAGTATAAATGTGAATGCTATTATCTATCCTATTATCAATGAGTTTATCGCTGAAATAGAAAAAACAATACTTCTTACCAAAGAAAAATACAACGTTAGTATTAGTAATATCTATCTCTTTAACTATGATAATCATATTGGGTACTTGCATGAGACAATACAAAATAAAGTTTCAATTCCCACCCAATCGCTCCCTCTTTCTTCGGTGCTCGTTCCTAACACCATAACGCAGACGTTTTCTAATATTCTATCGTCGTTTATCCCAGTTATAGCGACCCATGTAAGATGAAAAAGCGTATCGATCTATTTTCACAACGAATATCAAGTAAGGCACTCATCGACTATCTGCGCAAGATTCGTACCTACTCGCTGTATATTTTTATTGGACTCCTTGGCGTTATTGTAATACTAAGCGGCATATATTTATATTTTTCTTCGCGATTAAACAATCTATCTGACAAAAGGAATACTTATAATCGTTACATAGTATTAAACACACCTTTTGTACAAGACCTTCGTAGGTTTGCCGTAAAGTTCTCACTTCTGAAATCAATGCTTCAAGATGACGCCAGAAGTTATACGTATTATAAACACCTCATAACAATCATCTCTTTGGCTCCGGCAAAAGGAACCATCACGAGTTTTAAAATAGATAGCACCCAAAAAACAGAATTTTCGATGCATTTTGCATCTTATGATGATGCAATTGCATTCATAGAGTATTCAGAAGGGTCAGCATTTCTCGAGCAATTTATCAATATTGCTTTAAATGAATTCCAAATACAAAATAAAGAGAATGGAGAATATGACCTTATCTATTCAGCAACATTTATCAAGCTGCCATAATTTACATACAATATGTTCAAAAAGAAACTTATAAATCTCATCAAAAGTAAATTATTTTTACCCACTGCGCTCTATATAGTTATAGATATTATTCTTCTCGTATTTACCATATTTATTTTTTTTACTTGCTATGATAGGTATTCTGAAATCAAATTAAGAGAAGTCGAAATAGCAGATCTTAAATTATCTGCCGATTTGATAAAAGGGAATAAGGATTTAATGCAAGAAAATGTGGAATATTATAATGAACTTCTTGATAAGCTTATTCCCAATGAAGAAAATTATTTTCAAGTTATTTCTGCACTAGACAGACTAGAGAATAAAACGGGCGCCGTAATACATTCATACAGCATAAATTTGAACGAAACAACAGAGAAAAAACTCTCATTATCGCTTACTGTTGGAGGAGATGAAGATAGTGTTGCCGACTTATTGGAGCGCTACTTGTATAGTAGTGGTCGGCTCATAACCAATGAAGAGGTTATGTTATCTTTTGATAATTTATCGAGCTTTAGTTTTGATATCAATATGATTCACATACCAAAAGAAGACGTTATATTACCAGATGTAGTCATTATAAAAGAAGATGACATTTTACTACTCGAAAGGATTGGACGAGAACTATAGTTATTTTAGCTCTTCTGTGTAGACAATATTCTTAGGATTCTTTATGAGTCTCGCTAAACCTTCAGAAATCTGTGCGCCTTGTCCTTGCCAATAATCAAATCGAACTTTATTTATTTCGATATTGTCTTGCGCTTTCATAGGATCGTATTGTCCTACTTTTTCTATATAAGCGCCGTCACGTTTTTGACGTCTATCAAGTGCGACAATTCTATAAAAAGGGAATTTCTTTTTCCCAAATCTCATTAATCTTAAAGCTACTGCCATGTTATTAGTTAAATAGTATTACTAGTAAAAACGAATTATATCTTTATTTGCTTAAAATATCTAGTGCATTTTGCGCGGCCTGTTCCTCTGCTTGCTTTTTTGAACTTCCCTGACCCTCACCCACCTTTTTATTATTAACCAGTGCCGCCACGGTAAACTTTTTGTCATGCTCTGGCCCAGTAGACTCTACCAATTCATATTGAGGAAGTTCTTTGTGTTTTGCCTGTGTTCTTTCTTGTAATCTGCTTTTTGGTGAGAGATATAATTTGTTGGTAATAATGGTATCAAGTCTATTATCAAACAAATGGGTGTGAATAAACGCAGATGCGGTATCAAATCCAAATTCAATAAAAATTGCTGCAACAAGTGCTTCAAAGGTATCTGCAAGTAAGTTCGTTTTATTTCTTCCATTTCCTTTTTGCTCGCCGTGTGAAAGAAGCAAGTATGAACCCAAATCAAGCATGGTTGCTGCTTCAGCCAAGCTTTCAGTACGCACAATAGATGCTTTGATATCAGTATAATCTCCTTCTTGCAGATGTGAATATGCATTGTACAAATGAATTGAAGTTACCAAAGATAATACGCTATCACCCAGAAACTCTAATTTCTCATTGGAAGGTAAGGTAAACGTCTTATTTTCGTTTAAATATGATCTATGAACAAATACATTCTCCAAGAGAATGATAGTTTTAAATGTAATGCCAATCTTCTTTTGTAGTATGTCGAGTGATGTGTTCATTTTGATTCGATATCTTCAACTACTGAGCCAAGTACGGCATTTACAAAGGCAAATGAACGATCGTTTCCTAACTCCTTTGCAAGCTCCACTGCTTCATTAATAATTACTTTCATAGGATCTCTTTTAAGAACAGTAAGTTCATATAATGCAAGTTGCAAAATAGAAAGGTCGATACGCGCAATACGATCAAGGGGGAACTTTGGTGCGTATTTGCTAATAAGCTTGTTGATTTCAGCTTCATGTGCACGAACATCGAGAAATAAGGTATTTTTCTTGTGAGGAGGGATTTTTTTAGATTCGTCTGCAGTAAACGATATTGCAAAGAGGTTTTGCACGGTATGCAGCCGATTAGTATGTCGGGGATCCATAATGATACTTATTTGCCACACGCTTTACATTGTCGCTGTGGGCGTTTCTTTTTACCGCAATTTTTGCAGGGAACAAGTTGTGGTATTACGGTTTCGAGTTTTCTGTGGAGCACTCGTTTGCCTTTGCGGGCCTGCGAATGCTTTCGTTTGGGTTCTGGTGCCATGTAGGTATGATAGCACGACTCGCATTACAAAACAACATGAAATGTTACTAATCTTTGCTGATTTGATGAGTTTGATACTGTTCTAGTATATGCTGCAAATAAGGATAATTCTCTAATGTATATTTCCTTAGAAACAAATCTACGCTTGCTTGCGCCTTATGAACATCGGCAGCGTTCGTTATGTCTGCCAACTTTAAGTCGGTGTAACCATGTTGCTCCGTACCATACATATTGCCAGCGCCTCGTATCTTTAAATCAAATTCAGCAAGTTTCATACCATTATGATTTCTTGCAAAAAAGCTTAATCTGGAATGTGAATTCTTACCATCTGAGGTAAATAGCAAGCAGTATGACTGTTTGTCACCCCGTCCTACCCGCCCTCGCAGTTGATGAAGTTGAGCTAGGCCAAATCGTTCTGCGCCTTCAATGAGCATTATGGTGGCATTAGGTACGTCTACCCCCACTTCGACAACTGAAGTAGCAACCAGAATGTCGTGCGTGTTGTTTTTAAATTTACCCATAATAGTCTCTTTATCTTTTGCTTTTACTTTTCCGTGAAGCAGTGCTACTGATTCAGTTTTAAATATCTTGGTCAAATCTTCAAACTCTTTGGCAGCAGCTTTGACTGTTTTCATGGTTTCGACATCAGACTCATCTATAAGCGGGCACACAACATATGCTTGATCACCCTGTTTTTGAATTTGCTTCTGTATCCAGGTATAGCAATCTTTTCGTTTAGCCTGATTAATAACATATGTTTTTATCGTCTTTCGTCCTTTGGGCATTTCATCAATAGTTGAAAGATCCAGCTCGCTATACAATGTGAGTGCTACGGTGCGTGGTATAGGAGTAGCAGTCATGGTCAAAAGATGCGGGTTACAGCCCTTTTCTTTGAGCATGGCTCGTTGCTTAACCCCAAATCGGTGTTGTTCATCGATCACGACCAGACCAACATTATTCATGGTTACTGCTTTTGTAATAAGCGCCTGAGTTCCTACGATTATGTCAAATTCAGCATTTTTAGATGTTGAGTTAGTCAAAGATCTATGAGATCTTGTGTGAAGTGCTAGGGTAACATCTGTTTTATCAAATAACTGGGTGAGTGTTTGGAAATGTTGTTGTGCAAGTATCTCAGTTGGTGCCATGATGAGGGTCTGTGTGTCATTGAGTTTTGCTATATATGCGGCGATTGCAGCCACTACTGTTTTACCAGACCCCACATCTCCTTGCAAAAATCTATTCATAGGAATAGTCTTTTGTAGATCGTTAGTTATCTCTGCCACTACTCTCTCCTGAGCGTCAGTAAGGGAAAAAGGAAGAGATGACTTGAACGCCTTAATATCTTTTATAAATGAACCGACATCGAATTTCTTTACCACTACTTGTGTGTTCCATTGCTCTTTTACTTTGGCAGATGCAAGGAGTCGAATAAAAAGTTCATCAAATGCCAGGCGGTTATGAGCCTGGGTTAGATCATCTTGGGTTTTAGGAAAGTGGATAGATTGAAGTGCTTTCGGCTCAGGAATAAGTCCAGCATAGTTGATCAGGTCATGTGGTAAATACTCACTTTTTTCTATCTCGTCAATGTGACTGGTAAGAATCCAGAGCACTTTTTCTCGTACCGTTTTTGCAGAAATACCATAGGTTAAGTCGTAAATGGGAACTAGGCGACCGGTATGAATGCACGTTCCTTCATTGCCTGTCACTATTTCATACTCCTGTGGTTTCATCTGTTTTACTTTTCCAAGTTCCTCAACTTCGCCGTAGACGGCAAGTTGCATACCTTCTTGCAGGGTGCGCATAAGGTACATCTGGTTGTACCACACAAGTTCAATCGTGCCCGTATCGTCAGCTAACGTTGCCTTTTGGATCTTGAATCCTCTTTTGGTGAAGTTATTTTTTATTGATTGAATAGTTCCCGTAATGGTTACCTTCTCTCCAGCTTGGACCGTTCCAATAGGTGACGACAACGATCTATCGTCGTGCCTGGTTGGATAGTAATGAAGCAAATCATAGTAGGTATGAATCTCCAGCGCTTTCAAGCGTTGGATGGTTCGAACACTCGTACGGGGTAGTTGGTCTATAGGAGTATCAAGGGACATAGTACATTATTGTACTATATCTCTCACTGTCATCCTGAACTTGATTCAGGATCCAACATTACAGCCATTACAACAATTTTATCACTCTTTAGGGTCTAATTCCCCGACGCTTGCGTCGAATATGTCATCCAGACCCCGAGTACTCGGGGGAAGGATCCAGAAATTAAATGGATTCTTCGCTACGCCACGTCTGACGTGGCTACGCTCTGAATGACATTGTGGAAACTATTGTGGGCATTTCTACTGTAAGAAAAAAGGAAGGAAGCTTGTTGCAACAAGAAGAAGAGTCGCAACTGCAATAATAGCTCGAACAAGATTTCTGGGTTTGAAGATTCTTTTTAGCATTCGTTTTACGTCTTTCATTAATCTATTGTATAGAATACCCGACCAGTATGCAAGAATTAGAGCTCATGCTACAATGATTGAATGGCATATGTACCACGTAGCAGGAGAGTATTTAAATCTCAAAGAAAGCGTTCCCACGGCTTATTTCCTCGCATAACTAAACAGACCTTATTATTCTATAGTGTTATTGGGCTTGTTGTAATGATCATTGTTGGATACGTGGGGGCTCTTGGGCTTTTTGCGTGGTACGGACGCGATCTTCCTGAGCCGGGCAAACTTTCTGAAACTAGAGAAAACTCAACCATATTTTATGATAGAAACGATAAAGTAATATACGAGTTATATCAAGATAAAAACAGAATCCCCATGGAATTTGAAGATATTCCAAAAGAGCTTCTTCAGGCAACCGTTGCTATTGAAGATAAACGATTCTATGAACACGATGGTATATCTGAACTGGGCATTCTTCGTGCTCTTGTGTTTAGTGCTATGGGTAACCCCCAAGGAGGTTCCACCATCACCCAACAGCTCATTAAAAATGTCCTTCTTACATCTGAGCGCAGAATTTCTCGCAAGATTAAAGAAGCCATTTTAGCCTACCAAGTTGAAAAGAAATTCTCAAAAGACGAAATATTAACCATGTACTTGAATGAAGCTCCTTACGGCGGCGAATATTGGGGCATCGGCTCTGCAGCTAAAGGGTATTTTAACAAAGAGCCAAACAAGCTTACCTTAGTTGAATCAGCATTTTTAGCGGGTCTTCCTCAGAGTCCTTCGCGCTACTCCCCTTTTGTCGGCGATACCGATGCATGGAAGGGCCGCACGGAAGCAGTACTTGGTCGCATGCGTGCTGATAATTATATTACCAAAGAGCAGCAAGAAGATGCGCAAAAGCGCATCGATAAACTGAAATTTCAAAAACAATCGAGCGACATTATGGCACCGCATTTTATCTTTTATATAAAAGATATTATCGAAAAGCAATACGGCGCTGCTATACTCAATAGCGGCGTCAAGGTCAAGACGACATTAGATCTTGACCTGCAAAAAACAGCACAAAAATTGGTAGAAACAGAGATCAAAGCATTGAAAGATTTGAATGTCGGAAATGGAGCGCTCGTGGCTATGGATCCAACCAATGGAGAGCTTATTGTCTATGTTGGATCTGCAGATTTTAGTAATGAGGAGTATGGTAAATTTGACGTGGTATCTTTGGGGGTGCGGCAGCCTGGATCTACTCTTAAACCCATCGAGTATGCTGTGGCGCTTCAAAAAGGTTATACCGCAGCAAGTATTATTATGGATGTCAAAACAACATTCCCCAATGTAGAAGATGATGACTATATACCAGAAAATTATGACAGCAAATACCTTGGTCCGGTTCAAATGCGTTTTGCGTTAGGGAATTCACGCAATGTTCCAGCGGTAAAAATGCTTGCCATGGTAGGTATTCGAAATTTTCTACAACAAGCATACGACATGGGTTTAGATTCACTGGAACCCACCAATGAGAATATAGCCAATCTCGGTCTATCAGCATCTCTGGGCGGCGGCGAGACAACGCTCCTAGATCTTACCCAGGCGTACGGCGTGCTTGCCAATGCAGGTAAACGAGTTGAGCCTTATGGCATATTAGAAATAACCGACTTTAACGGCAAGACTATTTTCAAGCAAAGTAAGCCTAAAACAAAAGAGGTGCTCCCTCCCGATGTAGCTTTCATCATTTCGCACATATTATCTGACAATAACGCACGTTTTGACACCTTTGGGGCAAATTCCTACCTAAACGTACCGAGCCGAACGGTTGCCGTAAAAAGTGGCACCACCGACGATAAAAAAGACAACTGGGCAGTGG
>CALRFM010000019.1 GCA_943356515.1 Patescibacteria group bacterium | reverse complement strand
AGGACTGGGGTGAACAAGATTAGGAGCTGATTGAACTCTTTAACCGTTAATCCTGTTAGAGAGGCAGATAATCGATCATTTCGTAGGGCAGTATTTATATTCATATCACTCTAGTTTGCACTAGAATGACCTAATTCGCAACAGGTCTAGTATGATACTACAAGCTTAAATGAATTTCAAGTTCATTTATTTTTCTACCCAAACACCTTCTCCCATCTGCCGCTGTCGATGATGTCTTCTAGGTTGTGGAAGCTTTTCACTTCTTACCTTTCTTTTGTAAATCAAGAATCTTTTTCACTTCACGATCAAAATCGGAGATATAGTTTTTGTCCTGCTCCGCGCGATATTTTTCATATTCTCCGAGCGCCAATGTCTCGGCAACTTCGTGACTGACCCTGCCCAAATCTCCCAAGATATCGCGATCGTTTAGTTTTAAAAACTCGTTCAGTTTTTTTTCCCAATCGAGCATAAACATAGCTTGCTTACGCTTAGCTTGTGACTCGGCGAAGATGAGATATTGCTCCACTATGCTATTGAGGCCTGCGAGTTCTTCTTCATTTAAATAATTTTTGGCCACCACAACATCTGATTTGCGTATGGTACCTTGCGGGCTGTTTTTCCAGTTAGTGAGGCCTACGTTTTGTTTAGCACTGCTTACACGACTGGTGATGATTTCTGCAGCTGTGTGACCAGAGATAGCAAAGTGAAGTTTATTTTGCACGGTGGCAAAAAACTTCTGAGCTTCAGTGCTATTCTTGTCATAGTCCACACTGCACTGCGTGTAGATATCGGTGATTTTCTGGTAAAACCTGCGCTCGCTACTGCGGATGTCTGCTATGCGAGCCAGTTGCTCTTCAAAATAATCTTGGCCAAAGGTGTAGTTGGGGGTCTTTAACCTTTCATCATCCATAGTAAACCCTTTGATGATGTACTCCCTCAGTCGCTCGGTCGCCCACATGCGAAACTGTGTTGCCTGAGAGCTATTCACTCGATAACCGACAGAAAGAATGACATCGAGATTGTAGAATTTTACCGATTGAGTTTGTATTTTTCCCTCCAGTGCGCCATGTTGTGTGGTATGTTCCAAAATGGAACTTACCTGATCTTCAACCAGTTCGCCACTTTTGAAGATGTTTTTGAGGTGTTTGGTAATTGCTGGTCTTTGTACACCAAATAAAAGAGCTATTTTATCTTGCGTTAGCCAAATAGTTTCACCCCGCAAAAATATCTCTACCTTTACCTTCCCGTTCGGCGTAGTATAGAGCAAAAATTCAGTAAAAATATTCTGTTTGATTATTTTTTTTCCCATGCTCATTTTTTAAGTATTATTTAATTTGTTCTTTCAGAGTTTTAAACACCTTTTCCCATCTACCACTGTCGATGATTTCTTCCAGATTATGAAAGCTTTTGTTTATACGGTGATCGGTAAGGCGGCTTTGGGGAAAATTATACGTGCGCATTTTGTCTGACCGATCTCCAGCTCCAATGTCTTTTACAAAAGAATGTTGAATTCCCAAGCGCTTTTCTTCCTCTAACTGATATAGTTTTCCGGCCAAGAGCTCCTTTGCTATCTGACGGTTAGCTAGTTGGGTGCGTTCCCGACTGGTTGTTACCACTATGCCCGTTGGCTTATGAGTTAGTCGAACAGCAGTAGAAACTTTGTTTACATTTTGTCCCCCAGCACCCCCTGATCTGAAAAATTGCCAGTCAAGGTCACTATCATTTATATGAATATCATTTGAATTGATTTGGGGAGTTACGATGATAACCGCAGTAGATGTGTGTACTCTCCCTCGCTTTTCAGTGCTTGGTACTCGCTGTACGCGGTGCACGCCGGTTTCGTGTTTGAAATAGTTAAATGCATTTGGGCCTGTTACTTTAATAATATTTTCTTCCAGCTGTTGCACTTTGAGTCCTTGTTTAGCAGCAAATTTTGCATAAGAAACCAGAAGGTCGCTACCCCAGAGTTTGGACTCATCTCCACCGGCACCTTGCGCGGCTTCGATGACTACAATATTTGAGTTTATGTTCATAGTTATAATAGTTTGTACAATAGATTTCGTTTATTTTGTCATTCCCGACCTGATCGGGAATCTAGGACTGGATCCCCGCGTTCGCGAGGATGACAAGTGCTTAGTTACATCAACAAGTCTGCAAGCTTTCCTGTTTTAGATTCCCCTGTCTGCATATTTTTGATTGATACGACATCATTTTTCACTTCGTCGGGTCCTAGAATGAGCACGTATGGTATCTGCTTATCATTGGCATATTTCATCTGTTTTCCAAGTTTGTCTGAACTATTTGGATACATATCGGTTGTTATTCCTTCATCTCGTAACTGAGTTGCAATTTTAATAGATTCACCCAGTAATGTTTCATCAAATATGGTTACGAGTACTTGTGCAACAGCTTCGGTTTCTGGAACCAAGCCAAGTTCGAGTGCGGCTTCCAATGTTCTATCAAACCCCAATCCAAAGCCCGTAGCAGGTATTTTAACTCCTGATATCGACTCAATCAGATTATCGTATCGTTCTCCACCTAGTACCGATCCTCCAGAACTTTCTGGAATAACTACTTCCCAAATAGGACCAGATGAATAAGCAAATGAGCGTGCAATACTGGGTTCAAATGCATACCACTCTTCGTCAAAACCAGCATTTTTGAGATAATCTAAAATAGTTTGAATTGTTTCATTTGGTTTCAGTTCTTTAACTTGTTTTAGGTACCCTTTAGCATCACCACTTGAGATTCCTTTTGATTCCATATCTTTCAGTACGCCATCTTCTCCAATCTTTTTTATTTTATCTATGGCTACAATGGCCTCATAAGGCATGTTTTTAAAGAGCGAGCGATCATTTATAAGAAGCTTTGGCTTTTTGAATCCAAGCTGTTTGTAAATATCTAAACTGAGCGCCATTATTTCAGCATCTGCAACGGGTGATTTTACCCCAAATATATCGGCATCTGCCTGAATAAATTCTCGGTAGCGACCCTTTTGTGGTTTTTCTGCACGAAATACCGGTTGAATTTGATACCGTTTAAAGGGCAACTTTATCTCTTGTCGGTACTGTGCAAGGACGCGGCTTGTGGGAACAGTTTGATCATACCTTAGTGCTACTTCGCGGTCTCCTTGGTCAGTGAATTTAAAAAAGAGCTTTTCATCTTCGCCTATCTGCCCTTCAAAAAGTGCTGCATATTCCATGGTAGGCGTTTCTATGGGCTCATATCCCCACATCTCAAATACCCCACGCAGTACATCGGTAAGCCATTGTCTCTGCTTCGCCTCCGTGGGTAAGAAATCTCTAAATCCGCGTAATGTCTGTAGATTATTTTGACCTGTCATAGAGGTATTATACAGGATATGTTGCTACCCCCCAACTCCTTCCAGGAGTACGGGAAGTTGCATGGTCTTTCCGCCGCGCCATATGGTGAGGTTTACGGTTTCTCCAATGCGAATATTCAATATACGCCTTGTCAAATCTTGTTCATCGCTCGTATCTATAGGCATCCCATCAAGCATAGTTATAATATCTTCTTCCGTTACTCCTGCTTCATCTGCAGGGGAATTTTCCACAATCAACTCTACAAAGGCTCCTTCCACAACTTTATTCAGAGTCGCTGTTTCTTTGTCTACCATTTTATAGTGTATTCCCAAATACGATCGGTCAAAAATTCCTCCATTATTTTCAAAAGTGTCGATGAGTTGCGTCACAATATTCACGGGAATTGCAAAACCAATATTTTGCCCACCACTTGCAATTGCCGTATTGACTCCTATCACGTGGCCGCTGGAGTTTAAGAGCGGCCCCCCAGAATTGCCCAGACTTATTGCTGCATCAGTTTGAATTACTCCATCAAGTTTTTCTACAAATCCTTCAAACGGTGAGCCTGTAGTTATACCCCTTCCAATACCAGATACAATACCGGTTGTTACGGTATTTTGAAACTGACCGAGCGGTGTGCCTATAGCTATTGCCATCTGGCCCAGTTTGAGCTGTGAAGAATCGCCAAGCTCTAATGGATCCAATCCTGACGCCATAATCTTCAATATTGCTAAGTCATTGAGCGGGTCACGATAAATCTGCTCTACATCAAATGTTCTGCCATCATAAGTGAGTACCATATATTCAGCCTTGGCATCATGCACCACGTGTTTGTTGGTCAATATCATGCCATCTGACGATATAATGAAGCCACTTCCGACATTACCTTCAATGATGTTTCCTACTTCAGGAATATTTCGAAATGAGTTAAATGGGTCAAGTGGATCGATCTTTATAGTGTCTGCACCCGTAGTTGTCTTGGTTATACCAATTGTTACTACAGAAGGGAGAGCGTCTTCCACAACGTGGATTATTACAGATTCTTCTGTTTTTATGACGATGTCATGCGCGATTTTAGGCACCGTTTGGATATTGGGCTCTATTTTTATTATCTCTCTGTCTTTAAGCGCCGCAATGACAAGTAGCATTACTGCAACCGATAGAATGAGGGATCTGATAGTAATATGTTTTAGAAATGTCATATTGAACAGTGATACTACTTGAGAAGCGCGCCAATAGCCTGTTTCAATTGTTCGTCGGTTTCTGCTGTGATGGTATTACCTTCTTCAACGACATTTTCTACAATAATGTCTGGAGTTATTCCTACTCCGTTTATCCATTCACCTTCTGGCAATATCCATTTGGCAATAGTCACATGAAGTCCAGCATTACCACTCAAATCTAATGCTTCTTGCACTGATCCTTTACCAAAGCTCTGCTTGCCCACGAGCGTAGCTCTTTTATGATCTCGGAGCGCTCCAGAAAGTATTTCAGAAGCCGATGCCGATCCTTCATTAATGATGATTGATAGCGGAATATCGAGTAATGCGCCAGTTCTGCCAACAGTGTATACACGGTCACGCTCATCGGTGGTTTCTTGAGTAAGTATAGTTTTCCCTTTTTCTAAAAATTCAGATGCAATATACACGGCGCTATCTAAGTAACCACCTGGGTTGCCACGAACGTCTATTACAACTCCAGAAATAGTTCCTTGGTCCCATGTTGTTTTTACCTCTTGCGCGGCTTTGTCCCATTCGCTGTTGGTTGTTTCACCAAATTGACTCAGCGTAATTACTGCTACCGACTTGCCTTGTTGTGTCTCGGTACTAAGCTCGACCGATGGCACCTTTATTTGTCGTCGCTCAATGGGGATATCTAGTTCAACGTTGGTACGGAGCACCGTGAGTTTTACACTAGTATCTTTGGGCCCTCGTATTTTGCCGACTGCTTCCACTAGCGTCCAGCCTTTGGTAGATTCGCCATCCACTTTGGTTATATAATCGCCGGACTTTAAACCAGCGGCTTCTGCAGGAGATTCTTTCAAGGGCGCAATAACAATAATGGCATTGTTTTTAAGCCCAAGCTGCGCACCAATTCCTTCAAACTTTCCCCCTAAATCGTCTTTTGATTGCTGATTCTCTTCTGGGGTAAGAAAGAAGGTGTAAGGGTCACCGACTGCAGCAACAAGCCCTTTTATAGCACCATAATACATGGTTTGTGTGTCGATTTTATCTTTATCTACATATTTGGCTTCTACCTTTTGCCAGGTGTCCCAAAACAGTCTAAAGTCTATATTGTTGCCCTTTTCATCTAATTTGACATCACTCGTTGCATTGAATACAGTAAATGATGCAGGCGTTATGGCATTTTTGGTAATCTTCCATTCGGCAACTTTATATCCCGATCCAAAAAGCAGTATTGCAACTGCTAAATACAATAAAATATCAGTGATTTTTTTTCGTGGGATGTTCATGGTTGGTTTTATGAATAAAAAATAACGGTGTCTTGTTCGGGCGTAACGAGACAGTAGGGATACTTATGAGTTACAATATGCTTATAATCTTCTTCGTTTTGTAACACTAAGTTATCGAGCCCTTCCACGCCACGGTGCACTTTAGGAACAATCACGCCGCAAGCTCCCAGAGTTCCTAATTTGGCCATTTGCATGTTGTCAATCATCTCGGTAACAATGTATTTATTGATAATATCATCTTCGGTAAAATCAGATGTTGTTGGATTCAAATAATACAACAAACCACCATTATGCCGTGCTTTGGACGCAAGTGCAATAGGATGTGTATGCTGTACGTTGAGATTAATTTTCTGGTTGTCAATATGTTCTATTTGGCCAGTAAAAAAACAATTCAGCGTTTCGTCACTTGTCATGTGTTCTTCTATCACTACCGTTCCTTGTTCGTGATCAATGTGTACAATGGTTCCTGGAACATCGCTAAAATATTGTCTGGTAGAAAATAACGTTTTATGTTCTGCTAAAAGATCTCCTTGCGCTATGGTGTCGCCGACTCCTTTTTTAATCACACGAAATATGTTTTTTGGAGAAGACTTCATAACAGAAGAAACAGGAAGTGCTACTCTTCGCGCCTGTGCAGTGCGTATAAAAGGAGTAGTAAAATCTACTTTTTGTCCCGATTCAATAAGCAGTTCCCCATGAGAGGGAATCATAACGGTAAGGTTCATGAGTAAGATTATAGCAGTTATTTTGCTCCCTGATAAGAGGTGTAGGGGAGGAGTGCTAAATACCGAGCATATTTGATATGCTTTGAAAGTGCTCGTTGGTGTTTAGCGCACACATTGCTTCGTTCTCTACTTACTATTTTCTTACGAGGGGTAAGAAATTTTTCCATAGTATCTACATCCTTGTAGTCTGGATTCATTTTGTATTTACAGAAAAAACATTTCATGATTATGTAATAAATTTAGAATGGTATATCTTCAGGATTAACATCTTCGTCATTTGCTTGGTCTTGCGCTTTTTTTGCTGTTGTATCAGCATCTTTTTCCACTGTTTGAGTTTCTGCATTATCGTGATTATCGTGAAAGACAATAAAATCGTCAAGTACAATTTCAGTGATAAAACGTTGTTGATCATTTTTATCTTTATACTCTCTATAGGTTATGCGCCCTTCACAATATACCCGCTTTCCTTTACTGAGGAGTTTACCACAAAGTTCAGCTAATTTTTGCCAAGCTACAAATCGGTGATATTGTACATCTTCTCTTGTTTGTCCTTCTTTGGTGGTCCATGTGCGATTAGTAGCAACACTAAAAGTGCAGACCGCCGTACCTGATGGCGTAAATTTTAATTCTGGATCTCGGGTGAGATTGCCAAGAATCGTTACTTTATTGATAGATCTATTTGCCATAACAAGTACTATAAATTTTCTTCGAGAATTATAAGTGATCGAATTACGATGTTTGAATATTCCAATTTCTGACGCATAGCGGCAAGCTTACTTGAATTAATGGTGAGTTTCATGGTGTAATATTCTCCTGATTCTTTTTTACCTATAGGATAGGTAAATAAACGCTTTCCCCAAGGTTTTTCTCCTGAAAGTTTGACTGAAAATTCAGTCATAAGGGTTTTAAATTCTTCAAGTTGTTTTGGTCCGTCTACCACAATCGTGCATTCGTATGTGTTCATATTGTTACCATTCCATCATATAATAAGTAATACCATTCGTTATGGTCAGGCATAATTATATCACTATGAAAAGAAAATTCAACAGCTGGGTTATTCCGTTCCTATTTATAGCGCTTTTAGTGTACACCAGATTTGTCGGGTTAGACTGGGGAATGCCCTACCCCATGCACCCCGATGAGCGCAATATGGTGATTGGTATTTATACTATAAACTGTGAAGCTGGGTTTACATTTGATTGCTTAAATCCTAAGTTCTATGCTTACGGACAGCTTCCGTTGTATGTGGCACACGGTATTATGTGGGCATCAAAGGCTCTCATTCCTCCTGTATTAGCGCTTCGCATCATCTCTGCTGTAGCGTCGGTTGCGATGGTATTTTTTCTTATGAAATCAGTGCGACGACTTGTTAACGTATCTCATCTGCGTCTCTATTTAGTATCAACATTATTTATATTTACACCAGTATTTATTCAATTTGCACATTTTGGCACCACTGAATCGGCACTCATGCTTGCAGCAAGCATTCTTATCTATCTTTCCCTCCGATTCATGCAAAACACCTTAAGTTCACGCTCATACATCTTATGTGTTGGAATTGTTCTGGGCATTGCAGTAGGCGTAAAAGTGTCGGCGCTTCTTCTTGCGAGTATTCCGTTCTTTACGTATAGTATTCATTTCAACCGAAGTGAAGAAAAGCACGTACTGTACACATTATTTTCTCTCTTTCGCATTGGCGTTATTATGATGGTGTTTTTCATTATCGCCTCACACTACAACATCATAGATTTCCAGGGCTTTATCCACTCCATGAATTACGAATCTTCAGTGGGAACTGGTGAATATAGGGCCTTCTATACCAGATCATTTGAGTACGCTATTCCCGGCCTCTTTCAACTGGTAAATGTATTCCCGTTTGCATTAGGTTTTCCCGTAATGCTCCTTGGGCTGTGGGGATGTATCACCCTTTCGTGGAAGCGGGCAGAATATAACATCATCCGCATCATACTGCTGCTGTTATTTGTTCCAAACGCATTATTGTACGCTAAATGGACACGGTTTCTTGCACCGTTTTTTCCGTTATTTATTCTCATGGCTGCCGTGTCGTATGCCCAAATTGTAAATAAGATCAAACATCGTCTCATCGCCATCATCATCGCATATATCATCGTTGTGCCAGGTGTGGCATTTCTCACCATCTATCAACAACCAGATGTTCGATTTAAAGCCTCTGCATGGATCTATGAGCATGTGCCTAATGATTCGTTTATCTTGTTTGAAACAGCCAATGTAGTAGACGTTCCCATTCCCAATCCGTTGGTAGACCAGCTCGTCAGCGCTGCTCTACACTACCAAACTGACTCATTTAATTATTACGACCTTGATACTATGCCTGAATTGGAAACTGATCTTAAAGAGTCTATGGATAAAGCAGATTACATCATTGTTCCCTCGCGCAGAGTGTTTGCAAATCACTCGTGCAGGGCAAATTTGTGGGGCTACCAACATGATCGATGTGAGAAGTTAGAAGCCGCCTACCCACTTGTTAATCGGTATTACGACGAATTACTCGAAAGTGGACGATTTGAATATGTAACGTCATTTTCATCATATCCCCGTATAGAGCTCTTTGGCAAAACCCTCATCTCATTTCCCGACGAGCAGGCTGAAGAAACCTGGACGGTATTTGATCATCCGGTAATACGGATATATAAGAAAGTGTAGTTAAAAAATTAATACTTTATACCTTTCGGCCAATATCCTTTCTGTTCGATTTTATTGATAAGATCAAGGTTTGAAAAATTGCAAGCTACATAGTTTTTCAGCTCTGTTTTACTTATATGAAGGTTTTGTGCAATAAACTGATCTTGATGATCTTTTGGTGAGTGAGACGTTTTGATTAAAGTTATTAATATGTCCTCAAAATAAATTTCATAAGAAATATGATCAGTACTATCTTCTATTAAAACGAACTTCTTCTTTAATTTCTTAACAATTTTACTGAAATCTTTATTTTTCACTGAATGAATTAAGTAATGTATTTATGGAGATATGTAAGCATTTCTTTTGGATAAGGTCCAAGTTTAATCTTATCTCTCGTAAGCTTAGAATAAAGTTTAACAATTTCTTTAGCTATTTTTTTCTCAACTTCTAATAATGAAGTTGCTTCTTCAACTATATTTAATTGCTCTTGAATCATAATATAATTATCTTTGTACTTATATTCTATAGTGACAGGAATATGCTTTATCAAGGCGTAGTCTGAAGTATAGAGCTCATCAATATAATGCTTCACTTTTTGGCCCAACATTACATCTATGTCCAACATAGTTTTACTAGAAGTTGAGTGGTTAAAGGGGTACTCAATTTCGAAAAGAGTGGTATTTATTGTGTTAATCATGAGTTTTTCCTTTCTTTTTTAATTCATGAGATTTGACAGTGGTTAGTATCGTTTTAGCTAAGCCTTCTCCTGACGGACGAGGTAGTGTTATTCTTGAGATAATTTCCCCCTCCTTACTTCGTTGATTTATAAATATAAACTCAATAGTGATGTCTATATCACTAACTGTGACAGTTGCAGCTTGTGCATATTTACTTCCAATCACTGTATCAGATTTTATTTTTGTTTCACTCAAAGATGGTTTTTGTGATATTGGCATATTCATTAAATAGTATAGCATAGCTTCGTATTTTTTTACTATATACTAAATACATGAACCTTCAGTCCTTTTTTAATCCTTCCTCCATAGCCATTATAGGTGTGTCGGAAAACCCTCTAAAAGTTGGTCATTTGGTTGCCAAAAACATGATGGCGCAAGGCTATAAAGGTAAACTCCACTTTGTCCATCCATCAGGTCATACTATTTTAGGGAAAAAATCGTACCGCTCACTTTCTGAAATTGAAGGAACAATAGACTTATGTATTCTGGCTATTCCAGCGGGTATTGCGGTCAACTATATAGATGATATTGCGGCAAAAAGCTGCAAAAATGTATTGCTTTTTGCCGCAGGATTCAAAGAAACGCACACGCCAGATGGCGATATATTAGAAAAGGAACTTCAATCAACATTAAAACAACACAACATCACACTTCTGGGGCCCAATTGTATCGGCTTTATAAACACCAAAAAAAAGATCAACGCCACATTTTTTGGCAGTATTGCCCCGCATGGCAACATCGGTATCATCTCACAATCGGGCGCCCTTGGCGCGGCCATGCTCGACTACATGGTATCTAAAACGCACCTTGGATTATCGCAGTTTATAAGTCTGGGCAATAAAACTACCATCACTGAGTCTCATACACTCGCACATCTCACTTCAGATCCCCATACCGCAGTGATTGGTATGTATGTGGAAGATATTGTGAATGGTGAAGCTTTTCAAACAGCGTTGAAACAAGCCACCAGCAAAAAACCCGTAGTCATTCTTAAAGCAGGACGCACCGAAGCAGGCTCAAAAGCGGCACTATCGCATACCGGAAGCTTGGTAGGAGATGACGGGGTATTTGATGCCATAGTCCGCCAGGGCGCTGCAATTCGTGCTGATACCTTTGCAGAATTTCAATTTCTTTTGAAGTTACTCAGTCTTGGCCAAATTCCAAAAAATAAGAATATCCTCGTGTTATCTAACGCCGGCGGTATGGGAGTGCTTCTTACCGACGAGCTTATCCAAAACCAGCTATCGCTCGTTACTATTTCAGAAAAAACAGCAAAAAATTTACATAAAGCATTCGATAATTTCAAAAAAATTACTATTCACAACCCAATAGACCTGCTTGGCGATGCCAGCGCCTTTGACTATGAGCGTGCCATAGAGCTTACTATGCAAGAAAAAGACATCGGTGCAGTTGTGGTACTTCTCACACCGCAAGCAAACACTGAAATTATGAAAACAGCTCGAGTACTTTATAAGGTATCACAACGTTCCAACGTACCTATTTACCCCCTCTTTATGGGAAGAAAAACCGTAGCTCCGGCACATGATTTTTTTGAAAGAAAAGGAATGGTGAGTCTGCGCTACATTGCATCATTTCCCAAAGCACTGCACAAATTAATACCAGCCCAAGAGCTTCCTTATCAAAATACGTCTCCTCTGAAAAACATATCATTATCATCTCACAAACTAGACATGAAAGAGATATTTTTACAAGCGCAGGGTAAAATGTATTTGAATCAATATGATTCGTTACAGGTGCTTTCATGGAGTGGTATTCCCACTGCCAAAACATATTTGGCCACTTCACACGCAGACCTCACTTCTATCGTTGGGATCGAAGGCTACCCGCTCGTTGCAAAGATTGCCTCAGAAAAAGTTACCCACAAGACAGAAGTGAAAGGCGTCCTCACAGGCATCAATACGTTTGAAGAGTTGCAAGCTGCCTATGACTCGCTCACGCATATCGGCGGAAAAAAATCTGGTTGTTATATACAACATGAATACAGTGGTCATGAGCTTCTGTTGGGTGCCAAACGAGATGCCATTTTTGGAACGGTTTTGGTGGTTGGACTGGGCGGTGTGTATGCTGAGCTATTACACCAAGTAGTACAATTTGTGTACCCCACTTCATATGTGCAGTTTAAAGATCAGATCCAATCGTCAATACTTCAAAAATTAGTTTCAGGTTATCGCAATATGCCAAAACTACCTGTCAAAGAACTCTATCATATCGTACTACAGATCGGTTCACTTATGGAAGCGCACCTTACTATATCGTCACTCGATATCAATCCGCTCATCGTTTTTGAAGATGGACTGGTGGCAGTTGACGCGCGGGTTATATTGTAAGATTATACGTGCAATTGTTCGAGCACTTGAATACGGGAATCGTGATCGTCAAGTAGTTTTTGATGAGCACCATAATGATCTTTTGTGTAGTCTACTACTTCTTTCCCTAACGTGTCGACTCGTTCATCCAGATCTTGTATCATCTTTCCATTTCGATCAATCTTTTCATCAATCGTATTAATCTTCTTTTCTACCTTAACTAGATCATCCTTAGTAGCAAAGCTCTTCAAATCATCCTTAGTAGCAAAGTCCTTCAAGTCATCCTTAGTAGCAAAGTTCTTCAAGTCATCTTTGGTAGCAAAACCTTTAAGATCATCCTTAGTAGCAAAGTTCTTCAAATCATCTTTAGTAGCAAAGCCTTTAAGATCATCCTTAGTAGCAAAGCTCTTCAAATCATCTTTAGTAGCAAAGCCTTTAAGATCATCTTTCTTTGCAAACTCTTTCAGATCATCCTTGGTAGCAAAGTTCTTCAAGTCATCTTTGGTAGCAAAACCTTTAAGATCATCTTTCGTGATTAAGGTCCCACTAAGTGCTGCGATAAGTTTTGCGATATCATTATTAGTAAGCATGTGTATGTACACCATATAATGATTCGTGAAGAATGTCAAGACTCACTTCCTTTTTATTACATATCCGGTGTCACGATCTTCAATTATATAGCCATGTGAAGCGATTTCATTTCTTAATTTGTCTGACGTTTCAAAGTCATTTTCTTTTCTTGCTTGCTCTCGTTTTTGCGCAAGTTCAATCACTGCATTGGGAACTTTT
>CALRFM010000018.1 GCA_943356515.1 Patescibacteria group bacterium | reverse complement strand
GGGATCCATGGTGAACTTCTTTTTGCTCCAATCAAGGGCAAAACCAAGGGTTCGGAGTTGATTCTCCATGGTATCTCGGTTTTTCATCACAAAATCCCAGATATCGGCAAATAAGGTTTTGCGGTCAAAATCGAATCTACTCTTTCCTTGTTTCTTGAGATGCTTTTCATACACAAACTGCGTTTCTATTCCGGCATGATCTGCTCCTGCAAGCCACAATACTTCTTTACCCATCAAGTGCTGGTAACGAATCATGACATCTTCATATACATACATGGCATGGCCCAAATGAAGGTCTGCATTGGCATTTGGCGGAGGAAGAACTATGCAAAATGGCTCTTTGTTGGAGTCTGCCTTTGCATTAAAATAGCCCGCCTTTTCCCAAAAAGCATAGAGTTGTTGCTCGTGATCTTGGGGTTTGAATTTTTTATCCATAGTATGCGTGTAATCTATCAAAATTAGCTTGATTTTGCAATACAAACATAGTATTGTTGGATGAATATGGAGTGGCTTACAACAACATTGCACTGGTACGTATATGTACTGATTCTTGGAATCATATTCTTCCCTATTACAGCTCGACTCTTTAAGCCATTTGCCGATAAAGGGTACCCTTTTGCCAAAACAATAGCTATTATACTGCTTAGTTATGGCGCCTTTCTTGTAGGAATTCTGCGTATCTTTCCCTTTTCCCAGGAAGGGTTAGTGCTCCTTGTACTTGTAAGTATATTTTGTATGTATCAATTTTTTGGAAAAGAGATACAAGAGATTCGATCGATGTCAAGAAAACAGATAATGCTCATTGTATTTGAAGAGGTGATGTTTCTTTTGTGTTTGATCATGCTCGTATATATTCGCGGGCAGGAACCATCTATTCGTGGGCTTGAGAAGTTTATGGATTTTGGCTTTATGCAGTCAATATTAAAATCTCAATACTTTCCACCACTTGATATGTGGCTTTCTGCCGATGCAGCAAATCCAAGTGGCTATGCCATAAACTACTATTACTTTGGTCATCTTTCAGGAGCGCTTCTTATCAAGCTCTCTGGAATATCTGCGTTTAAAGGGTACAACCTCATACTTGCTACCATTTTTGCACAAGGCATGACGCTTACGTTCTCGCTTGTTCAAGGAATGGTTTCTGCCATGATTCAAAAAACCAAGCAGTATTTACCAACGCTGTTGAGTTTTGTGACCGGTCTTGTGGGGGCATATATAGTGAATTTGAGTGGCAACTTTCATACGATTTATTTGTATACAAAAGGATATCCGAATGAATCTCCTGTTCCTTTTTGGGGGATATTTCAATCATTGAAAGATATTACTGCCACAATTAGTTTGGAGCATCTGGGTTTTTTTGGTGCCATGTTTAGAAACTCAGGGTATTGGTACCCGAATGCAACTCGCTTCATTCCGTATACTATTCATGAATTCCCCGCATATTCATATGTGGTTGCAGATCTTCATGGTCATGTATTTGATATCCCGTTTGTACTATTGACCCTTGGTATTCTTTTTATGTTGTTTCATCACTGGGCCGTGAAGGAAAAGAGCTCCCCACGATATGAACTGGTGATGAGTATTATTATTGGGGGGGTAATAGCAGTAAACTACATGACCAATGCATTTGACGGCCCAATCTATTTGCTCCTTGCGCTTTTGCTGTTCTTTTTACATTACAAAATCTCTTGGGAATTTGTCGTGAAATCTGCTCTATTAATAGGATCATTTATGGTTACTTCACTTCCTTATTCTCTCTTTTTCAAGCCGTTTTCAACCGGCATTGGAGTAAATTGTAGTCCAGACTTTTTGGTAGATATGGAAAAGTTGGGCCCATTCTTGTTTGAAAAGAATAATTGCCAACTTACACCCATCTGGATGTTTGGGGTGTTGTGGGGGTTTTTTTTAAGTGTTTTACTCTTGTATCTGATTTATATATATTTGACAGAATACAGACATACGAAAAAATTCCACATTCCACCCATGCATCAATTTATTGTGATGATTTTTGGATTTGGATTGTTCCTCATAACGATTCCAGAATTTATATACGCTAAAGATATTTACCCCGCACATTTTCGCGCCAACACGATGTTTAAGCTTGGATACCAATCATTTATGATGATGGGTCTTGTATCTGCGGTCGTATTTGCTCAGCTTATTGCCTGGAAGTCTCGTGCCCGCTACGTGCTCGTTAGTATATTTGCGGTTATAACCATACAGATTGGTATGTATTGGTTTGTATCATTCCCTTCATTTTATCCAGGCTTTGCCGCTGGTCAAAAACCAGCTACACCAGAGCTTGATGGATCGGTGTGGCTCCAAGAGTTTCATCCACAAGACAAAGAAATCATAGATTATATTAATGAGCATATCCCTCAACAGCTCGTCATTCTCGAAGCGCAGGGCGACTCATACACCGACTACAACAGAGTCTCTGCGTATACCGGCAATCCAACAGTCGCGGGCTGGTGGGTGCATGAATGGCTCTGGCGTGGGTCCTCTGATGTGGTGGGTAGTAGGATTCCAGATATTGAGGCTCTGTATCAGTCTGAAGATATACAACTTACCAAAGAACTTATTAATAAATATCACATTGAGTACGTTGTTATTTCCGAAATAGAACATGAGAAATATCCTACGCTCAACGAAGAAAAGTTTAAAGAATTAGGAGTAAAGATGTTTGAGTCAAATAATGGACTTGGGGCTCTGTATAAGGTTTATTAAAATCTAGTTGACAAGAATTTTTGTATGTGATATCGTGTATGAAATCGTTTTATTTTGTTTATTTAAATGAAATAAAACGAAAAAAGAGCATTACTACACGTCGTCCCCTTTATACGAGCGGTAGTGATGCTCTTTATTTAAAGCTCAAACACTTGAAATGGCATACTCAAATGTTTGCTCTGTAATTTACTAAACTCACGCTTAGTAAACCTCTTTAAATCTTCGTTACCCTTATTTATAAGGCGTATAGCTACTTTTGATTCTTTCTCATTCATTTCGATTCTTACTTTCATATTTTTATGCTAATGGAGTTTGTTCATATCGTCAAGTCTTATAGTATTTTACTGGTTATTTTTTTCATATCCCATAATAAATATCTGTGATTTTAGCCTTTTGTATCAATATAAAAATAATTATACACAATTTGTGGATAAATATATATCCTATTTGTCATGCTGTCCGCCAGCTGGCGGATCAGCATCTTTAATCGATAGATCCTGAAACAAGTTCAGGATGACATTCATTTCTGATAGAATGGGCTAATGCGCATATCAGTTGTCATTCCAGCTTATAACGAAGAAAAATATATACAGGCTTGTTTGGAAAGCTTGATGAAGCAAACTAAAAAACCCTTTGAAATACTGGTAGTAGATAATAATTCGACAGATGATACTGCAAAAATAGCTGAATCATTTGATGGAGTAACGGTAATTAACGCAAAAGTACAGGGAATAACTCCTACACGAAATGCTGGATTTAATGCAGCAAAAGGTGATATTATAGCCCGAACCGATGCAGATACTACTGTCCCAACTGATTGGATAGAACAAATAGAGAGACTATTTACTCAAAATGCAGTGGATGCTGTATCGGGACCCGCAATATATTATGACTCTCCTATAAAATCAGATGTATTTATCAAATTTTTCTTTTGGATGTCTAAATTATTGTTTGGCCATCCAATACTGCTTGGGCCAAATACTGCAATTACTTCTGATACTTGGCAGGAGGTAAAAAAGATTACCTGCCCCAATGATAGCAAAGTGCACGAAGATCTCGATCTATCTATTCATATTGCACGAACTGGCAGAAAAATATACTATGATAGCTCGCTCATTGTTAAATGCTCTGCACGAAGAATTCTTCACAGACCTCAATCATTTTTTATCGAATACACCCTTCGATATTTTAAAATGATACTGTATCATTTTCTTAACCATGAATAAACAACACATTATTCAAGCACTCAAAAATACCATTCTCTTTTCAGCCTCAATTCATCTGATTCTTTTGATGATACGCGCTATACAAACTACAGATTACACGCTTCTTAATATGTTTAATATATTAGATATTGATCTTTATGTACCACATCTTACACAAGGGGTGCCAAATTTTTTCCTCTCCCAGATATTTATACTGATAGTGTTTCTATTCTTCTTTCGTAAAGTAAGTACCTTAAAGTAGTTTTAAAAATTCATAAAACAATGGTTTTGGATTAAGCTGGTAATCTAAAAATCCAAAATCTCTGTCTGGATTGAACCGTGAATAGTGCTTACTATGCTGATCTGCAAGTATATACAGACAAACCGGAATACCAATCTCTTCACCATAATCTATAAGTTCTTTATATATGCAAGCTATATCGTAAGGACCAAGGCGTGGATTCAACACGGGACTTACTCCAATTTCTGTAATAATGATCGGAATATCTTTATAGACATTTTTTGTTTCTTGAATATTTTTTTTAATACTAGTAAAAATAGCCGCACTGGTACTAAGTGAAAAATAACACTTACGGGAATAGGGGTGAAATGCGTATAGGTCAATGTATTTATTAATCCCCAGTGTTATACATTCTTGAATATATTTTTGGTGAATGAGGATTTTCTTTGGAACAAATGGATAGAGAGGCGATACATCATTCCCAAATACACCACCAAAGATGAGTTGTGCGCTCGGATCAACATCATAAATAATATTACTTATTGTTGTAACAAAAGATACATACTCTTTTGGCGAAGGTGAATCAACCCAGAATCGTTTAGAGTTTTGCTCATTCCAAAGCTCCCAAAATGCAATATATTCTTTAAGAAGCATAACAATTTCTCTTACAAAGATTGTGTATGCATCCATTTGTTTGATAATTGGCGTAAAAGAATCATGGGAGAAAAATAAGTTACGAAAGGTTAATGGAATAAACTGTGTTAATAGCCCTGTCACTTGAATATCGTTTTGAAAACAGAGGGCGCAAAAACGTTGTAGCCGGAGACGATTTTGTAAACTAGCATATTTATCGTGATCAATCTCAATGCGCACCCATTGCACTTTTAGTTGTTTGAGTGCTGTTACTTTTTTCTGAAAAGAAGCGTCATTAAAATGATTAATATCAATATTGATTCCAAACCCTCTTAACTTTGACATGATATTACCGTGAAGTTTTTTGTAAAATAAACATTTTTTCTACTTCTTTGAGCGTAGTTATCTCTTGTTCAGATTTATCATCGCGGAACCGTTCGAGTCGTGGAAATCGGAGTGCATAACCCGCAACATCTACCGTGATTGCATTGCCTGATTTGGAAGGCTTCATAATTCTTCCGGCAGTATGTACGGTAGACCTCGATATTTCATCGGCTTTAATTTCAACAACAATTCCTGGATCTACCCATACATCACATTCCATCAAATTATCGATATTATATTGCTTGTGTTTTTTGGCAGAAGCAAGCTTCTTGCTTTTCTTCTTGAGTGACCGCCATTCATCATCGGTGAGACCGGTTCCAATTTTTGCTAGAGTTACAAATAATTCCTGGTTCGGGTCATACACACCAACTAAAAATGCACCAATGCCAAATTGAGTGCGTTTACCTTTTCCATAATCATAACCCATTACGACACAATCAATAGTATCGTCAATATGTGATGAATAACTCCGTTTAAATTTAATCCAATTCCACCCGCGCGCTCCCGGCTGATACGTTCCGTCTTGTTTTTTGGCTATGATTCCCTCTAGGCCCTTTGCAATAGCATTATCAAAAAGGAGTTCTATTTTCTTAGGGTCAGATTCGATGTTTTCATCGGCAACAATTACTGTATCTTTTGCCGTATCACCTGAATTCTTAACTATTGATTCAAGTTTTGCACGACGTTTATGAAATGGTACATGCACGTAATTTTTCCCATCTAGGAGCAGAAGTTCAAATGCAAAAAGTTTAAGGGGTATTTCTGCTGCTTTTTCTGCAATACCGTATTTACGTTTTCGTTGTACTGTTTCTTGAAAAGGAAGAAAATTCTCACCGGCAATATCGTATCCTATGGCCTCTCCTTCGATAATAACTTCTTTAGCTGTCACTTCTTTTCGCACTCCTTCCACAATGTCTGGATACATAAAAGTCGCATCTTCCAAGCCTCGCGTATATAGTCGAACTTCGTTCCCTTTTTTGTGTACCTGCAAACGAAATCCATCAAACTTTGGCTCTATAGCACACTCTCCTATTTTGTCCACTATTTCAGCGCCAGATGATAGTCGTTCTGCTCGCATCATCAGTATGGGCGTAAAGAGTGCTGGTTGGATTTTCTCAACTTCTGAAGTTCCTTTTTCCATAAGTCGACGACCGATAACACCCAGATCAGGATGCACATGATAAGCTTGTTGCAAAAGAGGTCGAAGTGATTTATCTCCGACATGCATCCATGAAAGAGCATCAAGTACCGTCATGGCAGAAAATCCCAAGCGCAGTACTCCGAGTGGAATACGCACTATATAGCGTGCTGAAAGCGCATCTACATCTTGGATAAGCGCAGAAAGTTTGGATAATTTCATTTCTTGTGAGCCAGAACCTTCATCGGTTGCAAGTTCTACTAACCTATCAAATACCTCCATAGTGCTCAGAGTTATTTGATGAAGTGAGGCTTGTTCTGTTTTAAGTTTTTGAGTAACTTCACCAATGTCGCCCACTTTTTTATATTCTTTCGTAAACTCTTTCACATCCATTTGCGAAGATGTTGCAATTGCCCGAATCACGAGCTTTTCAGCCATGCCAAAATTTAAGGTTTTGTAAATGGGGGTTAACCTGCCAAGAAGGAGGTAGATAGTCTTTTCATATTCTGGAGGGGTAAGTTCTTTAAAAAGATCTGAAAGTATTTCGGTGATTTTCAACCGAGATGAAGTATTCTCTATTCTCTGAATATATGTTGCAAGTTTTTGAAATGTCATAATTTATCCTGTTAATACATATCTGGCAGATTTTGTCTTACCAATTTTTTTAACCAGATTTTTTTCAATCAGATCTTTGATGTCTCTCAAAATTGAATCTTCAGACAGATCGGGGAATAATGAATCAAATGCCTTGTTTTGAACATACCCAATATCTTGAATATATTCTATAATCCGCATTTGGCGCTCAGTAAGAAATATTTGTTTGCCACCAAATTTGTCTTTCATCTTTGCGTCTTTAGAAAGACGTAATATTTTATCTTTCACTCGACCAAATTCTATGGCGGCGCCGTGGGTAAAATACTCAAGCCAAGCAGTCATGTCACCAGCCGAAGCGCGTTGAAGATTTTCATAATACGACAGCGCATCTTTGTCGTAGTATTCTTCAAGAGAAAAAAATCTGCGAATATCGTACCCGTCGATAAAAAGCACGAGTGTAGCAAGTATTCGCGCTGCGCGACCATTGCCATCGGTGTAAGGGTGGATGCGCACAAACTCATGATGCACAATACCCGCTTTCAAAATGGGATGAATATCTTCGCTTCCCATTCTGTTGATCCATTGAATAAATTCTTTCATCAGATACGGAACCTCAAGGGGGGTTGGCGGACGAAAGGTGATCTCGCCCGTTTGTGAGTTTTTTATAACTACTCGTTTATCACGGTAATTACCAGCCTTTTCAGGAGGTAATATATTTTGCACAATAATCTTGTGAATAGCATGTATGCGCGCTTCGGTAATACTAGGATTTTTCTCTTTTGCTATGGCGTCGATTGAGTTTATGACATTTCGATAGTTAATAACTTCCTGCACATCACGCGCGCGCGCCATCACATCGCGGCCTTTGAGTACATCTTCTGCTTCACTTTTTTCGAGCATGTTTCCTTCTATATGTGTTCCATGATGAACTGACCGAATAATAGCATCTTCACGAAAGTCTTTCTCCCAAAGAGGCAATAAGGGAGCATGTTTTATGACTTCTTCCACGGCTTCTATTTTGGAAATATCAGTAAGAATAGCATGAGATATGGTAAATGTTGGATTGAACATGGGTAGCTTATTATAGCTAATATTTGATCATTCTCATATCTTGGATGAATAAGAGAATCTCTTCTGCAACATCGTGGAGTACAACATGAGATATGGCATTCAGTTTTTTCTTGGTGTATTGAATTGACTGAGTAATTTCTTGTTGAATAACACTTGGAATATCGTATTCTTTTAACATGGTTCTGAGATTGTCACAATCTGCATGAGTTACTTCTTTTTTTTCAAAGAGCGTATTGAATTGTTTTAATTGAACGACTGATGCACGCTTTTTAAACAGTTCGATAAGATGAGTATGCTTTCCTTCTTGTAAATCTGAATCTACAGATTTACCAATACTATCTTCACTTCCAAAAACACCCATGAGGTCATCTTTCAGTTGAAAGGTAATGCCGATATCGTGCATAATGCGTTTCCAAGCTTCGATGATTTTTTGGTCAACTTCTGCATTTTGTAATCCCAGTTCTACTGGTCGCATAAACGTATAGCGAGCCGTTTTTAAATCCATGACTGTTTTTGCATCCTGATGGCCAATGGTATCTAAATATTCTCCTAATAATACTTCTTGTTTAAATGTGTCGTAGATTTGTTTGATTGAAGATGAGAGGTTCTCTGCAAAAAATAGTTCATCTGCAAGCATGAGCGCCATGTCGCCAGCAAGAATTGCCGTTGGAATATCGTACTCTGTGTGAACTGTTGGCTTTCCTCTTCGCAAAGGTGATTGATCGATAATATCGTCATGTATAAGACAAAAGGTTTGAAACAACTCAAATGTCAGAGATAGATTCAATGCTTCTTCTTTATTTGCACCATAACTTATACTGGCAAAATAGTAGAGTGCTGGACGGATGCGTTTGCCACCGTTTTGAATAAATGTAGAAATAATACGAATGAGGATACTTGCCTCAGCACTCACTTTTGAAAGTTCCAATTCCTTCTTTTGAAGATGAAGGATGAGTTCTTGGTCACATGTTTTTTGAAATTCAGAGAGCTGACTCATTTCCCAAATCTCCTTTTTCTGCGGTAAAAATCCTCAACGCACATTTCCAAATCTTGAGGAGTAAAATCTGGAAAGAGTTTATCTAAAAATGCATATTCAGCATATTCAGACTGCCATGGCAAAAATCCGGAAGTTCGTTTTTCTCCACCGGTTCGAATGATGAGCTCTGGATCGGGCATACCAGCAGTGTCCAAGAGCTTTCCAAATGTCTCTTTGGATATTGTTTGATCTTGGATGCTTGACGTTTGAATTTTCTTTATTGCCCGTATGATTTCATCTCGCCCTCCATAATTGAGAGCAAACGTAAAAACAAGGTTGGTATTATCTTTGGTTTGATCGACGGCATGAGCAAGATCTTTTTTGATGTTTTCTGGAAATGCGGCAATATCTCCAATGATATTGATTTTTATTCCTTTTTCGTTCATCTCATCAATACGTTTATAAACAAATAAATGGATGAGTTGAAGAAGACTATTGATTTCAAATGCACTTCTCTTGGTAAAATTTTCTGGCGATAGGGCCCAAAGAGTGCAGTAAGATATGCCTAGTTTGATGACTATGTCGTAAAGTGCTGGAATGGTGTGATCGGCTGCATGTTTGTGCCCTTCAAATGACGCCTTTCCTTGTTTCTTTGCCCATCTTCTATTTCCATCTGGAATGATTGCTATGTGCGTGAGTGTGTTTGACATAAGTAATAGGAGTATTATACACTCTAGTGATATGCCTACGGCAACTCCAACTAACTTTATTAATCCCACCCTCTTCCCTGCGGCACGATTTGCAGACATTGGCACTATTATGAATATAATCAATCCATTAATAATGCTTATTGCGGCATTTCTGTTTGGCGGCATGTTTATATTTGCGGGATACACCTTTCTTACTGCCGGCGGAGATCCTGAAAAAGTGAAGCAGGCTCAAAGTACGATGACCTATGCATCGTTTGGCATCGTTATTATTGTCGTCGCATATCTTATAGTGAAACTGGTATCATTCATACTAGGTATTAATTCTATTCCTCTCTAACTATGCTTACGGTACTGGCTGCAAATGTAAATCAAGTATTTGGAAATATATCGCCTCCGCCTGGCTCTGAATCCTTTGCTAATCCCGTTGCAGGACTCAGTACAGTAATGGTTGTGGGTATTCGCATGGCGTTTATCATTGGTGGATTTTTAGTATTGTTTTATTTACTGTGGGGTGCACTCGATTGGATAACATCAAATGGTGAAGAAGAAAAGCTCAAGAGCGCAAGAGAAAAAATGACCAATGCAATTATTGGAATTATCATAATGGTTGCAGCACTGGGTATATTTTTGGTGATAACAACCGATGTACTGGGAATAATAAAGCGTGACGCAAGTGGCGGATGGCAATTCTCACTTCCTACGATCAATAAGTGTATTCCAGAAACGGGCGCCTGTGGTGCGGTTGGTGCAGAAAATTGTTGTGCAGGACTTATGTGTGACTCTGGATCAAATATATGTATCCCTGTCCCTACCCCTACTCCATAATCATTCCTTACGTAATCCAGTATGACTTTGGACAAAGGGAATTGTATTGAATCCTTTTTTCTTCAAATCATCAACTGATGCGTCTTTATTGAGGAAAAAGAGAATAAGACCGGAACCTTTTGTTATCCCTCCTGCTCCAGTTACTTTTCCTACTCCAAATGCAGAAAGTGCGCTAATGAGTGTTTGTGCCTGTTTAGATACAATACCCACATCAACAAGCGCTCTCCCGTTGTCTTTTATTGACTCTGCAAACATACCCGCATCTTCTTTGACAATACTTACTACCATACGACGTGTTGTTTTTTCTATCAAATTGAGTGCGGTCTCCACCTCTTGTGGGTGTTGGTTATACCTTTTTCCTACGTGTCTCACCATATGTAACGTAGATTCTATCGGCTTACCTGAATCGATAAGTACTAATTGATCTTGGATAACAGAAGGAATTTTGAAGTTGAGAGCAGAGATGTGTTTCAGAAACTCAAATTCTTTACGATAAAATATAAGGCCTCCAAAGCTTGCTGCGCTCACATCTACCCCAGATGGCATGCCATGAAAATGCTTTTCACATAAAAATGCAATGGAATTGACCGTTTCTGCAGGAGGTTCTTTGCCCGTGAAAAGTTCATAGAGACATGCACTTACCGCTACACAATATGCAGCAGATGACCCCATACCCCGACCTCGGGGTATATCTGATGATATTGAATAAGTGAAATCTTTTTTCGTATGCTTTATCTTTTTAGATTTGAGATATGAAAGTGTTGTGTCTATACAAAACTGCATTTGCTTTTCATACGTAATGCCTTTGGAGAAAGTGGACTTGAGAGTACAGGTTAAACTAAAGTCCACTGCCGTTACCAGTGCGGGCTTTGCATATACCACCGAATGCTCGCCGGAGAGGATGATCTTGCCTGGAGCTGAGTAGGAGATGGTTGTCATGCGGGGATGAATTTAATACCATATTCGATGAGTTCTTCTTTTTCTACTGACCCGTATTTTCGATAAACCGCCTTCACGCGTGCTCCGATAACGCGGTCAGTTTCTTGAAATTCTACCATCTGTCCGTACGTTCGCTCACCAGAGGCAAGCTCTATAAGCACCACGGTATATGGGGTGCCTGATGCAAACTTAGGGGGCGCCACCGAGATCTCGGTCCATGAAAGAATAATCCCGGTTTTTCCCAGGAGTGCTGTATCTTGTTTTTGTTTCCGCCAAAGGCGAACAGGACTTTGGGACATATTATGTACTTAGAATGGTAACTACTGCCACCCCGCCGCTTCCACCCACATTGTGAGCAAGACCGCAGGTTGGAGTGATTTTAATTTGTCGTTTACCTGCTTTGCCCGTGAGCTGTAGATAGATCTCTCCGATCTGTTTTATACCAGTGCCACCCACGGGGTGACCGGCCGCCTTCAAACCGCCAGACGTGTTGACGATCAAGTGACTTCCTGAATCTACATGGGTAACCATCTCTTGGGCCTGACTTCCTCCTTGTCCCTTTTTCCAAAAGCCCAAATCTTCAAGTGCCAGTATTTCACCTATAGAAAAACAATCGTGTACTTCCATAATATGTATATCTTTTTGTTTTAGTCCTGATGTTTTAAATGCTTTTTTGCCAGCTATTTCTGTAGCTAAAAGCTCATCAAGCTTGCCCCGCTTGGCCAACGATATGGTATCGGTAGCTACTTCGGATGCTTTTATGGTTACCGCTTCTGACGATTTGATAAGAGCTGGTTTGTTTGTCAAGATCACTGCTGCTGCTCCATCCGATATGGGTGAACTATCAAGTACTTTCAAAGGGTAGGCAATGTACGGACTATCAAGCACATCATCAACTGTTACGTAACGGCGAAAATGAGCTTTTTCATTGAGCACGCCATGCGAGTGGTTTTTTACTGAAATCGCTGCCAGATGTTCTTCGGTATAATTGTATTTTTTCAGATAGATTTGTGCAAGAAGCGCGTATACCCCAGGGAAGGTGAGACCAACGGCCTGTTCCAGAGGCGATGCCGCCGATGCCAACGCTTGGGTTATGTGTTCAGCAGATACGTCGGTCATCTTCTCGCCGCCTACTGCAATCACCGTACTGCCTTTGTGAGCCAGCAAGTATTCATGCGCCATTTGTACCGCCATGCCGCCACTTGCACATGCCGCCTCCACGCGGTACACGGGAATATTGATGCCTAACAGTTCTGCAATATGCGCTTCAAGAAGTAAACTACTATCAACAATTCCTCCCAACATATTTCCCAAAAATACCGCATCGATATGTTCTTTTTCTAATTTGTTTTCTGAAAGAACTCCCTCAAACACTTCCACCAAAAGATCATCAAGCGACTTCTCCCACAGCTCTCCAAATTTGGTTGAATAATAGCCAATGATTGAGTTCATGCCGTTACCTCCATATACCTAGCATACGTACTGTAATTGATATATTCTTTTCGTGACATCATATCGCGGAACTTTTTTCGTTTTGTTTCAATCTCAGATGTGACACGAAACAAGATTGCGTCTGATCCAGCGCCTGACCCGTATGAGGCAAACAATATAACTTCATCTTTTTTTGCATACTCTAACGTCGCCGCAAGTCCCATAAGTGCTGATGCTGCATATGAATTACCCAGTTGAGAAACAATGTATGAGTCTTCAATGTGACTCTTGGTGAAACCGAGCTTTTTGGCTATTTTCAAGGGGAACGTGCCATTTGGCATGTGAAATACTACTCGAGATATATCATCGATTGTTATATTTGTTTTATCTAACAGACGAGTTACTGCCTGAGTTATGTGAGTAAAATAGGCCGGCACACCGGTAAATCTTCCGGCATGTTGTGGGTACGGCGCGCCGGTTCGTCGCCAAAAGTCTGGAGTCTCACTGGTGTAAGTGTGCCATCCTTTTATTTCAAGAAGTACTTTTTCTCTTCCTAAAAGCCATGCATTAGCGCCCGACCCTGCAGAATATTCAAGCGTGTCTCCGGGCCGAGCATTTGCTTTATCTGAACCGCACACCAACCCGTGTGTTACTTCTCCGGATTTGACCAGCCCGTAGGCTGAAATGAGGGCGCCTGTTGCCGCTTTACAAGCAAATTGAGTGTCGTAAGACAAATAGTTATGAGATAGATCGAGCATT